>JAZDKC010000067.1:0-14043 GCA_043803465.1 Microcaldota archaeon | reverse complement strand
CCGCGCCGCTACCATACATCAGCCCGCAGCGAACGCACTTGTGTGGCATCAGAACACCTTATCTATACGCGCGTAGAATATTATTAAAGTTGCGTCTATGTAAAATTGTGTTATATTTGCCTCCGTAGCTCAGTAGCAGAGCGCTTGTCTCGTAAACAAGAGGTCGCGAGTGCAATCCTCGCCGGGGGCTTTGCTTCAAGGAAGGGGAACGAACAGTCGGTTCAGGGGGAAAGCCCTCCCCTTCGCGGACGTGGCACTCCTCGCCGGGAGCTTAAATAAAATGGAAAAAATGTACCCTTTTTTATCGTTCCAAGGGCACGACGATCCATGCCATCGCATAAAGCAGCACAAAAACCAGCAACCCGTGCGGCACGTTGAATGTAAGCAGCAGCAGGAACAACACCGCGGTGAGCCTCACGATCACCGGATCCAGCTTGAATTGGCTTGCAATGCCCCCGAAAACCCCGGCAATAACCTTATCCCTCCTGGACCGGTAAAATCTATTGATTTTTTCCCCGGCCATATCCCTATCCGATTGGCCCGCCCCGATTTGTTTTGTTCTTTTGTTTTTATTTTTTGCCATATTCCCACCTACCTCCTTTTCCGAAGGGGTTCAACCGGTACAATCAGCCATGCAACTAGATAGAGTATGATGCCCGTCCCCCCTGCCAGTGCAAGAAGCACGAAAATGAGCCGCACAAGCACCGGATCAATGTTGAAATAGGCGCCCAGGCCGCCGCAGACCCCGCCCAAAATCCTGTCAATTCTCGATCGATAAAGCCTTTTTACCTCTTCCATATGCCTCTCACCTATTTCCTCAGTATTTCAAGCAGCGCATCATGAATCTTATTATTACTAAAAACTGCAATGGTATTTGAATGTATTGTTTCCCTTCCCGCAAGATCTGTGAAGCGGCCTCCCGCCTCCTTGATTATTAATAGGGGGGCGGCGACATCCCATGCGTGCGGGAACGTCTCCACAACCGCATCCACCCTGCCCGTTGCAAGCAAATAGAACGCGAATGGATCATTGAAGCCCCATGAGTGGTATACCGTATTCAGCAATATCCTCAGCTTTTTCAGGTAGCCCTTCTCTAGGAAGCCCTTGCCCCTCCCATGCAGGATTGTAGCCTTGCTGATGTGTGGTTCTCTGGAAACGCGTATTCTTTTCCCATTGCCTTCAAATGCGCCCTTCCCCTTTTCCGCAAAAAATAATTTTCCAAGGGCCGGCACGGTGATTGCTGCGCAAACTATTTCTCCACTCTCCTCGAATGCGGCCATGTTCCCATATGTGGGGATTCCATGTATGAACGCCTTGGTGCCATCGATCGGATCAACGATCCACCTTCTTTTCGGATCCTTGTGCAGTTCCTTGCTCTCTTCGGACAATATCGAATCGTCCGGGAATCTTTTCTTGATTATTTCAAGCATCCTTTTCTCGCACATTTTGTCGGTCTTCGTGACCGGCGTGTCGTCGCCCTTCATTTCGAAATCAATGTGCTTCCCGAAATGCTTCAAGGAGATTTTTCCTGCCGCCTTGACGGCTTCAATTGCAGTTTTGAGCTCGGCCCTTTTTTCCATAATATTGCCATGTTTAGCGGTTTTTTAATATGGTCGAATTTGGTGGAAACACGGAGGGACGCATCGCCGGGCTTGTATAACCCGAAATGACATCCCAAATAAACACAAACTTAAAATACAATCGCGTTTACAAGAAACCCGATCAAGATGGTAGTGCTTTCGGATTTCGGTTTCCTGATACTTTTTGCAACCATCGCGGGCGTGCTTGCGATACGTTTCAAGCAGCCGATAGTCCTTGCGCTTCTTGCAATCGGCGCGATCGTGGGGCCGAATTACCTCGGATTGATCAGCGACAGCGACACCGTCAAGACCTTCTCGAATGTGGGCGCTGTGCTTTTGCTTTTCACGATAGGCATCGAATTCAACATCAGCAAATTATCCAAGCTGGGGATGCGGGTGTTCCTGATTGCAATATTCAAATTGGGAATAGTGTTCCTCCTCTCATATTGGTTTGGGACAATCCTCTCCGCATTCGCGGATTTCGGCCCCCTGATGCCCCTGTACCTCGGTGCGATCCTTTCGATTACATCGACGGCAATAGTGGTGCGGGTTCTCGAGCAAAAGGAGATGATCAACCGGAAGGAGGTCCCCCTCCTCGTAGCAGCATTGATCGTGGAGGATATTTTCGCAATTTTCGCGCTCACTGTCTTCTCAGGAATGAACGCCGGCAAGCTTGTTTCGCTCAATCTGCTCTTTTCGATTTTGATCGCGCTTGCGATACTATCCCTCGTTTATTTCATCCTGCTTAGGATCCTCAAGGTCATTTTCGATTGGCTGGTGAAATATCAAGCGGGCGAAACAATGATATTCACGGCGCTGAGCCTTGGTGTGGGCCTGAGCTTCCTTGCCGAATATGTGCAGCTTACGCCCTCGATTGGCGCATTCCTTGCAGGCAGCCTTGTTGCATCCCTTCCAAAAGGCGAGGAGCTTGAGCGCGCAATTTCCCCGTTCGCGCTTGTGTTTTCATCCCTGTTTTTCATGTCCATGGGCATGCTGATCGACCTGAACTCCATCGGTGCGTACTGGCAGATCATTGTTGCCATCACAATCGCAAACCTTCTCTTCAAATTCGTGGGCATGTCGGTTTCCGCGTATCTCTTCGGATTCTCATCCAAATCGGCCGTATTTTCCGGATTGGCGATGCTTTCAATCGGCGAATTTTCGATGCTTATTGCAAAGGTCGCATCCGAAAGCGAGCCTTCAATGATTACGCTGGTTGGGATTACTTCCGTTTTAGTGTTCATTTCATCCCTTGCAACTTCCCTTCTGGTCGGCAGGTTCGAGACAATTCATATGGTTACTTCGGCAATAATGCCAAATGGCTTGAAACGCAGGGGGCGTGCATTTGCATCAAATATGCGTGAAATCACCGAAGTGTTCGAAGGAGGCGGCAGGCTGTCGGGTGCAATCTCGAGGGCGGCCAATTCGATCATCAGCCATCTTGGCACCATCAGCCTCTTCCTCGGCGGGCTAGTGCTCAGCTGGTACCTGTTTTCTGAGTATACCGTGAAATTTTTTGAATATGAAATTGGCGCATTCAACATTTTTGCGGCCATTGGCGGCCTTGTGATATTGTACCTCGTATTCAAGCTCATCAAGTATTCCTCGATCGAGTACAACCTCGTCCGGCTTTCGCTCCTCTCAAGGCACCGCCACGATTTTACCGCTTCGCATATAGCGGGCGATTTCATCAAGCTCTTCCTTGTTCTTGGGCTATTCATAATCTCCCCCTTCCTTCTATCCATCCTTGAAGTTCCCCAATATTTCTCGCGCGTGATCGTGATTTTCATTTTCCTCGTGCTGATTTGGCGCTTCCTGGACTTGATCGGCTTCGAGAAGGATAAGCCCGGAGGCAAGGAACTGATTTTCAAGGGTCTGAAATAGCGCTTCCCAAAAAAAAATTCGAAAGCCATAAAAATGGGGCAATAGCAATAATACCTGTGGGTTGTACTAATGGATGAGATGCAGCACGCCAAAGGCCGCTCCGAAGGAAAATATGGCACCGGTTTTTCCGACCATCTAAAGCCAGTCGTCCCGCTCGACCTGAAAAAGGTCAATACGGTGGATGATCTTGTTCGGGGAATGAAAAATACGAGCTTTGGGGGCAGGTCCGTTGGCGAGGCAGCTGATGTGCTCGAGGCGATGGCCAATGACAAGGACTGCTTTAAGGTGCTCACTCTTTCGGGTGCAATGACCGTCGGCAAGATGGGCCTCGTAATTTGCGATATGATCGACAACGGGATGGTCGATGCGGTCATTTCGACAGGCGCATTGGTCGCGCATGGATTCGTTGAATCCGCAGGCATGACGCATTTCAAGCACGAATGGAACATGGATGACAAGGAACTTTACTATGCGGGTTACGATCGCGTTTATGACACAATCGAGCTTGAAGCGAACCTGGATGATGCCGAAGAGATAGTGAAAAAGGTTTTGGAGAAATTCGATCATGGCGCGGCCGTTGGAAGCCATGACCTCAACCGGGGGCTCGGAAAGTTTTTGCATGAAAATTACCCGGGAAGGGGCATCCTGAAATCCGCTTACGAGAAGCATGTGCCGTTTTTCATACCCGCATTCACTGATTCCGAAATGGGCCTTGATTTCTCATTATACAATAAGGCGCGCAAAATGCTGGGCAAGAAAACGCTGCAATATGATGCGTTCATGGATTTTGACTATTATGCAGATCTTGTGCACAAGAGCAAAAAATTGGGGATTTTCACAATTGGCGGCGGCGTTCCCAGGAATTGGGCGCAGCAGGTGGGGCCGTATTTGGATTTGGTCTACCCCCGTTTGATGAAAGCCGGGGTGCCCAAGGAAAAACTCGGGGACAAGGATAGCTACTTCAAGAGATTCCATTACGCGGTCCGCATCTGCCCCGAGCCGGTCCATTGGGGCGGCCTTTCAGGCTGCACTTACTCCGAAGGCGTCTCCTGGGGCAAGTTCGTGCCGCGGGATGAGGGCGGGATGTGGGCCGAAGTGCTTGAGGATGCGACGGTCGCATGGCCCCTGGTTGTGAAGGCCGTTTTGGAGAGGATGAACAAATAATCTTGTTGGTTTGGCCCGGAATTATTTCTATCCCCATGGTTATAGGAGCTGAAAAAAATGAAAATTCCCGATTTAGTGTCCGAAACAAATTTTTCCGGTGCGGATAAACTTGCATATGGGAAATGCAAGGTCGTCTTCATCCCTGTTCCGTTCGATGGCACTGCCTCATACAAGAAAGGCACCGCAAGGGCCCCGCGGGCGATCATTGACGCTTCGATGTACCTTGAATGGTTCGACGAGGAGCTTGTTTTCGAACCCGCCTCCCTCGGCTTTTGCACCTTGAAAATGCTTCCCTCCCGGGGAAGGAAGCCGGAAGAAATAGCCAATTCGGTGGAAAAAATCGTTTCGCAGGTTATTGAGGACGGAAAATTCCCCTTCATATTGGGGGGCGAGCATTCAATCAGTGCAGGCGCATTTGCGGCCCTGAAGCAAAAAATTGGCGGCTTCACGGTTTTGCAGTTTGATGCGCATACCGATTTGCGTGATGAATATGAGGGCTCGAAATACAGCCATGCGTGCGTGATGCGCCGTGCGTTGGACCTGGGGCTTGGCATCGTGCAAGTGGGCGTGCGGAGCCTTCCGGTTGAAAATCATGAATGGATGCAGAAAAATATGGCGGGGGTCAAAACTTTTTATGCAAAAGACAAGGCAGAATGGAAGATTTCCGAAATCATTGCCGCCTGCGGGAAAAAAGTTTACGTATCTTTCGATGTCGATGCGTTCGATTCATCGATCATGCCCGCTACCGGCACCCCCGAACCCGGAGGGATCGCGTGGGCCGATGCGATGGCCATACTGCGGGAAGTTGGAAGCAAACGTGAAATAATCGGCGCCGATGTCATGGAACTCCTCCCTACGCCCGGATTGCATGCATGCGATTTCCTTGCTGCAAAGCTCGCATACAAGATTATCGGGTACTCATTTGCACGATTGCGCAGATAAGCCGGTTTTGGGAAAGACAATCTTAGTCAAATGCATTTTTATTTTATTTTTGCGGCAAAATTTCGCCATTACGGGGAAAATATTATTTTTTTAACCGCATTATTTGAAAAAATCGCGAAAAATAATTTGTGCAAAAAATGAGCATATCGAAAAAAAAGGGAAGGACAAGATGTTCGAGGCAAAAAATACGATAAAAAAGCCCTAAAAATAGTTTTTTGGATTTTTTTAATGAAAATCATAAATCAAATTTACGAGGGAAAATAAATAAAATAACTTTTTTAAAAAAACCAATGGATAGGTTTAAATATAAGATTTGGTTATTAATTTATGTTTATTTTGCGCAGAAGTTTTTTTTCGCAAAAAAAAAATAAAAAATTTAATTGAAAAGGGTGATCGGCTGGAAAATGCACGGACCTCATTTAATGTTGGATTGCTATGGCTGCGATAAAAAGGCATTGCTGGACATGAATCTCGTGTTCAAGTGCCTCGACGAGCTTCCTGAAAAAATCAAAATGACGAAGATGACTCTGCCATATTGTGTTTATTGGCCGGGCGGCACGCCTAATGATGACGGCGGAATCAGCGGCTTTGTCTTGATTGCGGAATCGCACATCAGCATTCACACGTTCCCGGACATAGGCTATTTCACTTTCGACTTGTATTCCTGCAAGGAATTCGACAAGCGGAAGGTGATGGCTTTTTTGAACGAGCTTTTTCATCCCGTAAGGATGGATGAGCAGTATGCGCACCGTGGGGCGATGAATGTTTCGAAGGTTGCGGTTCCTGCGCATCAGAAAGCTTGACTTTTTTTTCTTTTTTCATATTTTTCAACCCCTAGCGCATGCTTTTTATACTAAATGGCCATACTGTTTGGGGAATTGGGGAGTGGGCAAATGAAGAAACGATTGATGAGTTTAGGGAAGAGGGCTAGCAGGGCGTCCCTAATTGCTAAAAATACCCCAAAAAGGCCATCCGTCGGAAAAATTTCCGGAAAGCGCCTAAGCGAAGGTGCGCAAATCGAGGCATTGAAGGCAGCCGTGCTTGCAAGGCATCGGGAATGGAAAAAGCCCCGAAAAAACCATTACTCGTTCTATTTGGTAATCACTATACTGATATTGGGCGGGTTATATGTTGCAGCGGATAGGAATTTTGAGCTCTCTCCGGCAGCTGCGCAGGCAACCTTAGCGGTAACTCTCCTTCTTGCTGCGGCATTCGTGATGCTTTTATGGTACCAGATGGGCGCGCATTCCCAAACCAATCTTGAAAGCATGATTGAGGATGAAATCAACCGTTTTAATCTCGAGAGGCATGCAAGGAAATGAGCACACCCCTCTTGAGATTATTGGCGTTCTTATTATTGGCTGCCAATCTAGTTTTCGCCGCCCCTCCCAACATTGTTAATGCGCCAGTCGCGCAAAATATCACCTCGAATTCCGCCATTATATATTGGTCGACAGATGCCCCAACAGCCCAGAATTCTGTAAATTTCGGCGTTACGGATGGTTTAGGCACCATCATTGCAAATGATTCCAACGTGACGGATCATTTTGTTTCAATAGGCCAGCTCTCTCCCAATACGCCCTATTATTTTAACGTTACTTCGTGCTTCGATCCCAACAACTGCACCACCCGAGGCCCAAATACGTTTACCACTCTTGCGGAGCAGGTGCCCACTATGCCTGCGCCAGTGATCCATAATGCAAGCATTAACGCAAGCCCCTCCTATACCTCCGCATCAATCTCCTGGACTACGGATATCCCTTCGAATACGGCAATTTTCTACGGAATTTCTGCTGCAATTCTTAACTCTACCAATTCCGTCCCGGATAATGTCACTGCCCATGCCATACCTATTTCCGGATTAGCGTCCAACACTACGTATTTCTATATTGTGCAAAGCTGCAACGCAGCAAATTGCACGAATTCAACGGAAAAAACATTTTTGACACTCGTGCCTGTCCCCTCGCCTTCCCCCTCTCCTTCACCATCCCCTATCCCTTCCCCGTCTCCATCACCATCGGCAACTGCAATCCCTGCATCTACGCCCACGCCATCACCAACATTCCAAATGACAACAGGCTATTCCAATTGCGTGGACAGCGATGGCGGCAAGGATTATTTCAAGCGCGGCACCGTTTATGCAACGAATGAGGTAGGGGATGATGTGTGCGAGACCGACAGCATTCTCAAGGAAAATTACTGCAATGATGAGCGCACACTCGCCGGCGCAATACGCTACACCTGTGCATACGGCTGCAGGGACGGGCGGTGCCTTACGGAGCTAGAAAGCGGGACGATCCAGAAGGCTGCGGGAAATAATACGAATGCCTCCCGCGTGACGGCTGAGAAAAAGCTGGGATTCAAGACCAAGGTGGTGGCTGATTTCGGAACAGATGCCTCCATGTTCGTGCTATCCCAAGACGTAGGCAATGATTTCGAGGGCGAAATGAAACTTGTGTTCCCCTTCGCTTTCAAGGATTATGCGGATGGGAAGGTCGCCTTCTCGCCAAAACCCGTGCTCACAAAAAACGACGGGAATGGCAAGATCGAGGCAATTTGGGAGAATTTCAATATTGTGAACGGGCTTGCTGAAATCCAAATCACTGTTTCCGGCAACTACGCCGAATCCATCCTCTCGGCATTTTCAGTTCCGATTTTGACCGCGGCGACGCCGCTTTCATTGAAGACGGATGCGAATATGACTATTCCTTCGCCCACCTCGAATGGTAATTTTTCTGATAATACTGCCGGGCTTACGGGCATGGGGACTTTGCAGCAAGCGGCGGGCGATACGGGCTGGTATACCGCGGCGATTCAGATCGTTTTGCTCCTTGTGGGCATCTTTGCAGTGGGGCATTTTGAACGGGACGTAACGCAGCTGAATACCGAGCACACCTCGAGCATACTAGAGGAGCTGGATGTGGCTGCTATAAACGTGAAAAAACCCAAATGAAGCGCCTGCTGGTAATATTAATTTTTTCCTCGATTCTCTTATTTGGCTGCAATAATGGAAATGAAAATGGTGCTGCCTTGCCTGCCCAAATGGCAGTTGCTGCTTCCCAAGCGCCTGGAAAGGATGTGGTCTTTATGGAACTGAAAACATCGGATAATTTTAAAATTGCCGCCACCTATTACAAGGCGCAGAAGGATACTATGGATTCAATAATCCTGCTCCACATGCTTGGCCGCAACCGGAATGATTGGGCTGATCTTGCGCAGAAGCTAAAGGCAAATTATGATGTGCTTGCAATCGATTTTCGGGGGCATGGGGAAAGCGATGGCGACCTTGATTCCTTTACAGCCGCAGATTTCAATAAATTCATGCTGGATGTGAGGGCCGCAGCGAATCATCTGGACGGAAAGGGCAAGAAGGTAGTGGCGATTATCGGCGCTAGCATCGGTGCTAACATCGCCCTGAATTATGCGGCTGAAAACAACATCGAGCGCGCTGTGCTGCTTTCGCCCGGGATGGATTACCGCGGGGTGAAAACCGAGGAATCCGCACGGAAATACGTCGGGAAGATTCTGTTCGCGGCAAGCGAGGACGATTCGTATTCCGCAAGCTCAACAAGGAAGCTGTATGAGATGACGCTTGCGAAAAAGCAGCTCAAGATCTACCAGTCCGCAGGGCATGGCACCGGCATGTTCGCCTCAACTGATCTTGATGTGATGATATCGAGTTGGCTAAAAAATTAAAGCAGGCATCCGCTTCCCATTTAGGAAAAGTTCACCCTCATCTTTCTAATTGCGTTAACGGCCCAAACGAAACATGCCATGGCTGCAATTGCGAATACCCCGATAGTGAGCAATAGCTCATCATTGACCCTGCTGCTTGCAATCCTGGCCATTATCGCTGTTGGAAAATAGATGGACAGCGCGTTATACGGCAATATCCCCAGCATCGGGACTGTCATCCCGAATATTGATGAGAGCGCATTGGCCTCCTTCACTGAAGAGGCGGTGCAGGAAATTATCGTGCTGATTGAGATTATCAGCATGGAGAAAAGGAATGAAATAAGGCCCAGGAGCGCGAAGTTCTGGTATTCGATCCTGATGCCTATGAGGAGCAGCCATAATATCGATAGCAATGTGGAGGCGAATATGTACGGCACGATTTTAATTTGGGCAATCTGGAAGTCGCTGATTGGGGATACCAGCAGCAATTCAATCACTTTTGTCTTCCGTTCCACCAATATGCCCTGCAAAGTGAAGCCCATGATTATGAATGCCGGCAATATCAATGCTATGGGTATGATGATCCCATAGCTTATTGGAAGGAATGCGAAATTGCCATCCTCGACGTCTTCTACGGTGTATGAGAATTTCTCCGATACCAGCGCCTGGTCGAACGACAGCTCGTCGGCAGCATCCCTGATTTTTGATATCGCGTAACCCGAGAAAATGTTCGATGCGTCGCTTTTTACCTCATTTGTGCTCGTGTTGTAAGCTATGTTCACCCTGCCTACCCTGTTAAGCCGGTTGCCGCTCAAGTTGCCGTATACTTTTATTCCCTCCGGTGTCTGGACCTGGACGCGGGCGCCCGATTCCATCAGCCGGTTTATCAATTCCTGATCGTATTTGTCGATTTGAACCGTGACTGCCAGATTTGTATTGTTGATGGTTGAGTAGAACGTGTAGAGGAACAGGAGTGCGGAAATAATGGTGAATTGGAGCAATACGCTGATGATGAACACACGGTCAGTAACCAGGTCCTTCAATTCCTTTTCTGCAAAGCTGCCAATTCTCATATAATCCTGCCTATGACCCAGAAATTATAAATAAAATGCAATATTGTGGCTGCAACAAGGCCCGCCCACGGATGCTTCCGGCTTACTCCCATTCCCGCAATAGCCGAAAAGATCGCATGTGCGATGATGGGAACTATTCTCAAGATATCGAGCGGGATGAACGGCGCAAAAAGCACGCTTTCGCCGATCCCATACCCGATTCCTATGATTGCGCCAAGATATGCGCCTTCCTTGAGGTTTTTTGGCCCAATCATGCGCAAAGGCAGCAGTTTCAATAACTCCTCGACGCCTGCCAGGATCAGCAATGCTATCCAGAATGAGGAGCTGATGAAAAGCATGAATCCAAGGGCGATCGCCTGGACCGGGAATGTTAGTGAAAACGCCACCAATCCCATAGCAAAAGTCGAATACTCCGTTCTCGGCCATATTTCCCGCATGCCCTCGTATAGCTGCATTATGCCCGGATTCAATGAGAACGCGAACTTTTCCGTGCAAAAAGCTGAAATGCTCAAAATTATCGCTGCTGCGGCAATCAGCACCAAAATTATGACTATGCTCCATGGGAACGGGGATGCAAGCCCCGATACCTGGTAGCTGATGTATGTCACCGGAGAAATCATCGAATATTCCGCAAGGTATGGATTGATGCGCAGAAGTGATAGGATGAACAGGAATGAGAACACCAGCGTGGATGCGATGCCTGCTGCAAGGGTTGCGTTCTTTACATTCGAGCTGATTGTTGAGACGAGGCCATTCATCGAAATGATGAGCAGGGAAATCAGGCTCAGTATCGCCCAAACCCCCATGTAATCGGATACGGTAAGCCCGAAGATCGCCAGAACTGCAAGCCAGATTGCGCACGCGAATGCAGCGAATAAGAAATTCGCGAACACCTTCGCAAGGAAAATTTTCCTCCTCTTGATTGGCAATGAAAACAATGCCTCGAGCATCTTATTCTCCCTATCATAAGAAATGCTCTGTATAATCGGCAAGCACCATAGGAGCAATGGGGAAAATATGACGAACGGTGCGATGATCCCCTTCACAAACGGCTCCACCGACTCCTTTTGTATCGATTTCACCGCCAAATTCCTATCCCTCCTGATCACCTTGTCCACGGCATCCCGCACATGCAGCTCCGCAAGGTTGGATTCGGGTTTATTGTTTCCAACAAAATTCAGGCCATCCTTCGAGAGATATGCGACCCCGACAACATCGCCCGCAGCAAGCCTTCGTTTTGCCTCCTCTCCCGAAAGCTTGGCCACATTCAACAGTGTGTCGCCGGCAAGGAATTTTTCGATTTCCGAATTTTCGCCGACAATTGCGACATTCACGATTTTGTAAACGAATGGCAGGTTGGGCGCGTTCACGCTTTCGGTGAAGGATGAGATGGAATTCAACAGGAACGGAAGCAGGAGCAGCGATATCAGCATGCCTATGGCGATTTTGCCCAAAAACCCCCCGTCCAGGAAAATTTGGCGCAATTCCCATTTGAGCAGCTCCAAGGATGCGCCCATTTATTTCCGCCTCGTCACTTCGATGAACACATCATCAAGGCTCGGCTCAACGTTTTTTACAGAGAGCACTTTCGCGCCGGTTTCTGATGCCGCTTCATAAATCCGCCTAAGCGTTTTTGAAGTATCCGTTGTTTTTACCAGAATATTCCGGCCTTTTTCCGTGCCTTCCAATATCCTTGTGAATTTCTTCTGCCTTGCCTTTTCGCATTCCTCCAGCACCACTGAAATGTACCTTTGCTTTGAGATCATGGCTTTGAGCGATTCGGGTTTTCCCATTGCGGATATTTCCCCGCGGCTAAGAATTGCGAGCTTGTCGCACAGGAAATCCGCCTCATCCATGTAATGCGTGCAGATCAGTATTGTTTTTCCCTCATCCCTAAGCCCCATGATCTTTTCGCGCAACTCCCTTGCGGACGCCGGATCCAAGCCCATTGTGGGCTCATCGAGCACCAGCACCTCCGGGTCGTGCACGAGCGCCCTTGCAATGGAAATCCGCTGCTTCATGCCCTTCGAGTAGTCGCCGATTTTCCGGTTTGCGTGCTCTGTCAGGCCCACGAACTCAAGGAGTTCCTTGATCTTCGCATCCGCATTTTTCACTTCATAAATATTGGCAAAAAACCTCAGGAAATTCCTTCCGCTGAGGTAGTCGTAAACCCTCGGTTCCTCTGGCAGATAGCCCACGATCCGCCTGATTTTTTCCGCATCCTTCCGGACATCCAAACCATTGATGATTGCCGTTCCCCCCGTGGGGGTTAGGATCGTGCAGATCATTTTCACTATCGTGCTCTTGCCTGCGCCATTTGGGCCCGCGATGCCGAAAATCTCGCCCTCCCGCGCCTCGAAGCTCACATCGCTGACCGCGGACAGGTCGCCGAACTTTTTTGAGATGGACCGCGCTTCAATCATGCTTTGAATATCCTTTGCAGGTTTAAAAGCGGATTGCTTAAATTGGTTTTTTTTCAATGATGCAGGTTCAACTCGGCTTCCGACCATTCATTGACATTCTATTTTTTCACTGCGGTCAATGTGAGCCTGCTCAATGCACCCGAAAATCGGTAATTGTATGGCTGCCTGAAGAGCGCCCATCTGACATCCGCTTCCTTGAAACCCAATTTCACCAAGTCCTCGATTTCGCTTTTGAATTTCGCAATATGCGCCGGCTCCTGCCTGCCTACGCCCGCGATCGAATATATTTTAGCCGCTTTATCGCGGATTCTTGGGACGATCCCCCCGTATTTAGTAAGATATCCGGTGAAGATCCTTGCTAGGCTATTGAAAACGAAATAATTCTCGTTACGCTGTTTGCGCGGCAAATCCGTTTTGAACAAACCATACCCCTTCGCGACCAATAATTTTGCGGCTTTTTCCAATCCATCCTGGTTGTCGCCATGCAAATCAACAATCGCCCCGATTTTTTTAAAGAGGCCGGATTTTACATTGAAAATCTCGTGATTCACGAGCAATGAGATTGCATCTTGTTTCGGGTCGTACCTATAGTTGCTTCTCCTATCCAGATACGCCAAACCGTTTGAATAATTGAAAGCGAACTCATACTCCCTTCCCAGTACCCTCCCGATCCACGAATTCATGGGTTCGACCTTCACTTTCATGCCGGCCTTTTTTACAACCCTTGCCAGGTAGGGAAAATTGACATAAGTAGTGAGTTGAGCCGCTTTTTTCGGGACTGATGTAAGGCTGCGAACGCCTAAATCCTGTTTCAACCAGGGTTTAAGGAACGCATATCCCCTGTCGAACATGGCTGCATGCGGATCCTCTTCGGAAGCGTTTGCACCTCTTGCAGCTAAATGAGGCAGGGATTCGATATTCGGTATTCCATAGTCGAGAATTTTTAATACGCCCCCGCGCTTCAGGAGGCGGTTGAACTCCCTGATCAGTTTCGCCCCTGAAATCGGAATTGTGACCCTCAAGTCATCCGGTACTGGCGCCATGAATTCCCGAGTAAGGCCGAAATGTTCGTCATTGGGCAATGGAAAATGCTCGATATTGACAATCTCAGCTTTTCCAGCCACTTCGGTCCGGAAGCCTAGTTCCGTCAGCTTTCCGTCTTTTTTGACTGCTATGCGTGTTGGAAGATCATCAAATAGCTCGTGGCAATAGATGAAATCAGCCGAATTGTCGAAATGCAGGTTCGCCAGATTTTCGACATCGTGGTTCCAGATTTTCACCTTCTTATGGTGTTCCAATTCC
>JAZDKC010000066.1:0-2240 GCA_043803465.1 Microcaldota archaeon | reverse complement strand
TCTCAATGTTTTTTCAGTGAATTGGGGCATCGTTGGCAATTCTCCTTTCAAAATAGCTTCCTTTGGCGGGTCATTTCCGCTTCTCCTGAAAGGCAATCTTTTTTGCGCTTGACCACCTACCAAAACGCAATTCCACTAAAGTCATCGACATTCTGGCAGATAGTTGGAATCGCCCGTAACTCGGCAGCCGCCTTATCTCATCCAGAATATCGTCGTTGGTAAATTTTATCCCGCGATTTTTGAAATTCGGCTTGCCCTTCGGCCAACCTGGCCTGGTCCCGTCATTCGGGCGTCAGCCATCTCTCATTTTGCCTACCGGTCTGTAATATTTCGACAGGTTGAATCTGGCGAGCAACTTCATGAAGTAGCGGAGGCTCAACCCGACCGCGCCGGCGGTGCAGCGCCGGCAGTACCCCATTTCTGCAAACCCTTTAATGACATCAACAAAGGGTTCGTCAAATTCCTTTCGTATTTGCAACAACTTATTCATTCGCTATACATTCAATTCCTTTCTGCGGGTTATCCCTGCTCCTTCTGATCGCACTCCTCTGGGTAAAACCTCAAAAACCGTCCGTCTCTTTCGCATCTAATCCCTTTGATTTTTCCGCCTTGCGCCCAATGCGAAATTGACGATGTTGCCGATGCTTTTGAAGCGTAGTGATGCTTTACGGTATCAATCAAATCCTTGAGTATAATTCCGGGTTGCAGTCGCACCGCTGCATTAATGTTTTGGCACGTCTCTTGATATGGGGTCCAGTATTTCCCCTCTGCATTGCCAGCCTTTGCAAATGTCTTTTGCTGATCACAGAGATGGCTTTTGATATGTTCAATATGCGCTTTTCTGAATAAAACAGGTCTCAATCTTTCATAAACTGGATCTGTACGAAACACATCAACAGCAAGGATGCCAATGCCTTCTTTGCGGCAGAAATAATTCCCGGCGCCGTTGGAGTGCCTGCCTGGAGCAGGGATTGCAATCGATACAAAATGCGCATCCTTGCGCCACTGCAAGGCTTGATAAATCAGAGAAAGGGAAAGAGTCAGCTTGGTTTCGATTACCCAAAGAAGCGGTCCCTGAGCAGCGACAATATCCGCCCTCTTCGAGCCTCGCCACAGTTGCACTTCCTGATAAACCTTCCATCGGTTGTGGTGCAGGTATTCAATCACCTTTTCCGCAAGATCAGTTTCTTTCACGCTCAACCTCCTGCTTTATCGCCTGCCACATATCGGCAAGGGCTTCACCCTGGCATTCAATTCCGACCTCAGTCTGGGAAAGCCAATCTCGATCAGATAAGAGCACGTCCAGGTGTTTGTGTTTTTCGTATGCTTCCTTTATGGTCATAGCTTTTCCTTCGCTTTCTCTATCTGCGCTCTTGTAAACGTATAACATCCGCCGCAAGCAAATTTGCCGTTTGGAAGTTTTTTTAGGCACTTCCTGCAAAAGATGCATCCGCAAACACTACACGTTTTCCCCTGATCCCAGCGCAGGGTGCTTCCGCAATCACAGTTTGGTAGCATAAATCCATTCATGGCTTTTCCTCCGCATCCAACCGCTCCTTCATTGCTGCCTATTCGGTTTTCATTCCCAATCATCCTCCTCGCCTTCGTAGTCTTTCCATATATCTAAACCGTCCTCTATGTCGTCTGCCGTGTATTCTTCATTCCGAACATCCCAAGCGCACTCTTTACAAATCCGAAGTTCCGGGTCATCCTCCGGATTTTCACAGTCCTCGATCGGAAATGTGTATTCTTCGGGGTCTTCTGATTTTTGTCTACACCAAGCACAAATAAAAGTTTCATCCATCGCTTTTCTCCGGGTTATTCACCATTCTAGGTAGCCTGACCTTAAGCACGCCAAAGCGAATACCGCACCAACGAAAATGTCTTTCAATTCATGGGCAATAGCATCTATATCTTTCTGATGCATGGCTTCCCTTAATTCGTTGTATTCTTCATCCATGACCCCACGGATTTCGTGAGTTGATGAGAATGAGCCCTTCCCCTTTTCTTTAATTCGATCAAATAGCCAGTCTTGGGCTTCGCCCATTGCTTGAGACATTTGAGTTGAAGTAAGTTCTGGTCTCACCGCTTTTCCTCCTGGTTATTCCCCCGGTTTTGGGCCGGGGGGTTGTGCGTTATTCGTGCCTCGCTATAGCCGCGTTCGCAAACATTACAGCAGCGTCCAAATGCGTCAAAGCCGTTGATCGTTCAAGGCTATCCGGGCACAACCCAATGATCCG
>JAZDKC010000065.1:0-4108 GCA_043803465.1 Microcaldota archaeon | reverse complement strand
GTCTTATTGGTTGTAAGGTCGAAATATTTGGTGCCTTCCGGAAGCACATCGAAATTGCGGAATACGAACCAGCCATCCTTTTCAAACCCCCCGATTTGGTTGGAAACCATCATGAATGCGGGGTAATACCTGATTTCGGGTGACAACAGCATGACCGGGAATTTGGTAAGGTTGTATTCCTTCGTATAATTTGCGCCGGCCAAGGAGTCGTAGTCGTAGTAGAGGGACGCAATTGGCACCACGCCAATTTCTGCAAGCGCCTGGGTGTGCATATTGTAGTCGTAGCAATCCGTGCAGCTATCCCCCGGCTTTATGTATGCGATCGTCAAGAGCCCTTCCTCTTTGCCCGTTGTCACATTGAAGAATGGCGGGTTCAATGCCCTTGTCACGATCACTCCATCCATTTCTGCAGTGCCTACGCGAAGGAATGCTGTTTTGAACGCCTCATATGCATCGATGTCCTTGGATATGATTATTGCGGGCAACATTGTGATGTTGTATTTTTCAACAAGCGCCTTCCCTTCGCTTGTATTCGTGTAAATCTTGGCATCTTCTAAAATGCCCACTCCTATCTGCTTCATCACGCTTCCCAATTCAAGCACGTCAATTGGCGGGCTGTCTACCGGGACCGACGCCTTTTTGCATTGGACGCAGCTGGGTTCTAGAATGGTCTTGATGGATAGCATTCCTACGATTTTGCTGGTTTGAGTATCGAGGTAGGGTGGCGAAATATCCCTAAGGACCCACTTGCCATCGACATTTTCAGCTGCATTTTCCAGCAGTGCATCGAGCTGGTCTATTTTCGAGGTTTCGCCCGACATGATCAGGGTCGGCAGCTTCATGATTTTGTATTTCTTTACCAGATCGGCTCCCTCAGTCGAATTATGCGAGTATTTTTGGATCTTCAAATCCGCCCCATTCTGCTGGAGTGCAAAAACAAAGGCATCCACATTAAAGCAATCCGCGCACTCGGGCACGGTTATGACCGCCACTTCGAGCTTTGCAGGTGAGGGTGAGCTTGCAGGAGGAATGGTTGAAACCGTGGCAATCTGCACTGACGGCTGGGGTTTTGGGCCCTCGAATGGCTTCATTGAATTCAATATCAAATACGCGCCAAAAAGCACCACAATAACCAGAAGCACTATGACTAATTTATTGAACATCTCCTTGAACATCTGCTCACCCTCAAAATGGAATAGCAACTGTTATTGGATGAAAAGCTTAAAAACCGGACCAAAATGTAAGTATGGGGGTTGGGAACATGGCCAAGTATTCCGATACCGGCGCGATACGTAAAATCCTGGCAACTTACAAGAGGATTGCGGCTGTTGGCATATCCGAAAATATCCTGTTGCCAAGCAGCGCTGTGCCCAGGTATTTGAAAGCGCATGGTTTTGAGATTATTCCCGTCAATCCCAAATTGCGCAAATGGGAAGGCCTCAAGGCTTATGGAGATTTGGAACAAATACCCGGAAATGTCGATATTGTCCTGAATTTCCTTGCAGTTGAGCACCTGATGGGCCTTGCCAAGGCCGCAGTCAAAATTAAGGCGAAAGTTCTGTGGGCCGGCGAGGGAGTCGTAAGCAAGGAAGCTGCTCTTTATGGCAAAAAGCACCATCTGACAGTCATAATGGGCCGATGCATAATGAAGGAGCACCGGCTTTTGAACTCCAAATCTAAACGGAAAAAAGTGCCGTGCTGGTAAAAAACCAAATCTCCGATACCGCAATTTATTTCGCCAATTCCGCATCGATGAGCTTGCTGATTTCCTCAACGCTGCTGGGGCCGACAATGGGCGCATCATTGATGAAGAATGTGGGAGTTCCATAAACCCCCCCGGCAACCCCTTCATTGAATGCTTTTTCTATTGCAGTTTTGTACTTTCCACTTTCCATGCAAGTTTGAAGCTTCTGCTTATCCATTCCGAGGTTCACAGCCAAATTATAAAGCTCGTTCAAGCCGCCGCCCCTTACCTTGTCCTGGCCATCCAAAAGCGCCTTGCGGTACTCCCAGAATTTTCCCTGCTCCGCTGCGCATTCCGTTGCCTCGCTGGACTCATTGCTGAACGCATGGCTCGGCAATGGGAACGGCTTGAATACGAACCGGATTTTACCCTCATATTTCTTCAGGATGGCAACAACATTGGGCTCCGCCTGCTTTGTGTAGGGGCAGGTGTAGCAGCCGATTTCAATAAACGCTACCTTCGCGCTCGCAGGCCCGAGTATATGGTTTCCGAGATCAGAAGGTGGTGTGAGGATGCCGCCATTCGGATTATTGATTATGCACTCATTCCCCCCGTGTGCTTGCCCATTGCCTAACGGATCAAAAATGCAGAAACCGCCTTGAGGGCCGTTGCAGTTCCCATAAACTGCGTAATTGTAAATGCCCTGGCCTGTGAAGAACAGGGAGAGGAAAAATAATGCGACGAACAGCCATGAAAGGATCCCAAAATACCGGTTTATGTATTTTGCAATGTTAGGGTGGATTCGGAATGCGTTGGATAGGATCTCCCTCCGGATGCGGTCCTCTAGCGTCCCCTGGCAGGGCTTGAACCTTGCCATGTTCCAGACGCATTCGAATGCCTCCTTCGCCAGGATCCTGTATTTGGCGCTGAAGATGCCCAGTATTCCGAATACAACCAGCCCTATTATGCACAAGACCATTTTAGTGATTACCCCGTTTAAACAAAGAAATCCCGATATTCGGACCCGAATCGGTGCAGAATTCTATCCTCTCGACTATTAATAACTTGACGTTTAATTAACCCCCAGAAGCAATTGCGAAGCTTTATTGCATCTTTGCTTTTAATCCTTATGAACTCGAGTATTTGTAATGGAAAGCAAACAGTAATGTTATTTAATCACTTGGCAATGTTTATTAGAAGGTGATCCGAATGAAATGGCTTATATTGTCGATTATATCACTGCTTGCAATCAACATTAGTGCAGTCACTAATATCAATGCGTGCGCCACGCTCAGCACGGCGAATGAGCGCTACGTATTGCAAAACGACATCGCTGCGGATGGGAAGTGTTTCATAATCTCCGCCAACGGCATCACGCTCGATCTGAATGGAAAAACAGTCACTTTCGACAACGCCCCTCCAGTAAATGCGGCGAACAGGGGATTCGAGTTGGGAACCGCAGGCAGCGCGAGCAATTGGGACCAAAGCAGCGCCCCTGCTTCGCAAAGGACGAACGCATTCCCCGCAGCAAAAGGCAGCTGGGCGCCAGCGGAAATCCAGAGCTATGTGATGAAGTTTGCCGCCCCTTCAGCTGAACAGTACGTTTATTCGGATCCAATCACAGTCGATCCCAATCAATACTATGTCCTTTCTGCGCTGATCCAAAGGCCGCTAGGATATAAGGCGCAGGTTGTGGCGCAAGTGATGAATGGGGCGCAAATTGTTTGCACGGTCCATGACAATTCGTGGTCGGACCTGCTCCAATGGTCTGCGGACACCTGCGTCTTCAAGCCAACAAGCACTTCCATCAGGGTAAGGCTCGGCGTGACCGGCAGCCTCGGAGGGAACGACGCGTACTTCGATGGAATAGAGGTTAAGACCGCTAACTACAACATTGACAACGACCCTTCCACTTATGCGCAGGTGAACAAATACGGGGTGCAGTTGGTGGGGAGGTCGAATGTGCGGATCACGAATGGAAAAATAACCCAGGGGCAGGGAGGGACGTATTATGCGAGGGGGGTGCAGGTTTCGGGAGGCAGCACGATCGAGATAGACAACCTCGAAATCCGGCTGAACGCCCCGGATTCGCAGGCGCTCACCTTCAGGGTCGTTTCCGGCACGAACATCCACAATGATGCGATCTACATGATGGGAAGGAGGACGCAATACAGCCACAATGGCGGGGTCGCGGCAATGGGCTTCAGGGCCGGCACCGGGCACAGGATTTATTCCAACAGCATAGAGTATGCCCCGCATGGGATGTACCTGGACTGGTCCGTTACGGATTTCCAAATTTACAACAATAAAATCACAATAGACAGCAATGCGATCCATTCCTATGGGATCTCGATTGCGGGCTATGCTATTGGCAGCTCGCCAGCACCCTCGAATTTCAAGATATTCGGGAACAACATTACCACG
>JAZDKC010000064.1:0-2637 GCA_043803465.1 Microcaldota archaeon | reverse complement strand
GCCACAAATTCCCCGTGCTGATACACCTGCTCAAGGAAAAGAACCCCAAGCTGGCGATCATTTTCACGCGAACCAAAAGAGGCGCCGATTCACTATTCTACGGGCTTGAGCGGAGGCACCTCAAAGCAGTGCTCTTGCACGGCAACCTCACCCAATCCCGCAGGGACCATTCGATGCATTCGTTTCGGAACATGCATGCGAACATCCTTGTCGCGACAGATATTGCAGCGAGGGGGATAGACGTTGACGATGTCGAACTAATAGTGAACTACAACATGCCAGAGGACCACATGGTTTATGCACACCGCATAGGCAGGACCGCGAGGGCGGGCAAATCCGGCGAATCCGTCACTTTTGTCACGAATGTGGAGGAAAAGAGGCAGCTTGACCAATTCTCAAGGGCGCTTAAATGCAATATTAACGAACTCCTGACGCAGGGGATGAACCTGCCTGAGCTGAAGGAGGAGTACGAGTACCGCGGGTTTGGCAAGCGCCCTGAAAACATGTCTCGGTTTTCGGACCGCGACGACCGGGGCCGCGGAGGGCGGCCTTCGTACCATCGCGGCGGAGAGAGGCGCGGGTCTTCGCAAGGGGGTCATTCTGGCCGTTCCCAGCACGGGTCGCGCCACCAGGGCTCCCATTCATCCGCACACAATAGGAACTACCGGAGGTAGGGACCGCATGCTTGAACTAATAAATTTCTTCTCCACCCTTGACGATCTGCTAGTTGTTGCGGGGGTTATACTAATCGGCCTTGGAGAGACGATGCTCGGTATCGCGCTCGCATTCATAGGGGTCGCAATTATGTTCGGCAAAGGGGAAATACTGGTTCCGATAAAATAATTCCTTATTTGTTTAATCAATGAAACCGAGTTAGTCTTCAATAAAACAATAACCTGCAATAGCCAGTTTTAAAGTATGTTTGCCGGTGATCAATACGGAAAAACCCGATTTCGAGCTTACCTGTATTTTCCTGATCGCAGCGGGATTACTTGTATTCGGGGTAACCGGCGACATGGTGTATGGTTTGATGCTATCCGGAGCCGGATTCCTTCTAATGTTTTTCAAAGGCGAAATTGGGCCAGTACACAAGCCGGGGGGCAGGAAAAAAACAACCAGCAGCCCCGAAGAGAATAGCCCATCCTATAGTGGCGGGTTTTATGATGATGGTGATTGATCATCTTGGTTTATATCCGCTGAATCCCTTGCTTGCCTTCTCTCCCCAGAATGAAGGCAGCGAATTGGAAACGAATCCCCGGAACTCATCGGAATAAACATACGTAAGAGTTTGCTTCTTATCCGCATTCCTCTCGAAATATTCCTGCGCACCCTCATACACTTCCTTGATTTTCTTCCTCTCAAAATCCTTCTGCAAAAGCGAGCTCTTCCTCAAAAGCAGGTAATCCGCCTGCCTGATCGCATTCACGTCCAGGTTAGCTGAATTCTGCGAGATGAAAAGCACGCTGAGGTCCTTGTGCCTTGAAATAAGCAGCAGCTCGCTGAGCACCTTGTTCGCATCCCTCATTGCATCCCTTGCAGAAAACAGTATGCCTCCCTCGTCAACCAGCACGAACGAATTGTTCTCTATTTCCGCTATGTTCCCAACCGCCTTGATGTAGCCGGGCATTGACTCCTTCTGGAATCCCATTGCCGCAACTTTGCGGTTCCTCCTTGCCTTCACATTCTCCAGTATGCGCATTCCAAGTGCGCTCTTTCCCGTGCCCCTTGCACCCAAAATTATTCCCACAGTGCTTTTTGATGACAGTAGCATCTTTTCAAACGCGCCAAAATCCCCGGAAATCGTTTTTTCAATTGCGAATGGGGAGTATCCCGCCTCCTTCCTGGGCCTTTTTGCCATCTCCGCTTTTTCAATCCCCAAGCTGACAATTTTACGGGTTATTTTTCCAACTGCCCAGACAACCGCCTCGAAAGCCTTCCTTAAAGGCCAGCCTACCGCTTTTGCAAATTTATACCATTTGGATGCGGGCTTTTTTACCATAGTCAAACCTTATACTCGAAATAATCGTCCCATGGGTTCTCCAGCTTCACCATCTGCGCAACAGAAAGATGCTCCATCCTCTTCCGGAAGGGGCGCATGCTGTTCCCGTGTGCGGAAATTGCGACGTTGATCCGGTTCTTCCTCATCCACGGGATCAGCTCATCCATGAATTCAAGCACGCGCTTTTCCACCATCGGCATATTCTCCCCGTTGGGGGGCCTGTTGTTGTAATCGCGCCTGAGCACCTGCAGCTTTTCCTCCCCGTATTTTTCCGCGTATGCGCGATGGGAGCTTCCCGAAAGGTCACCATAGCTCCTTTCAATCATCCTATCATCGCAGTAAATGTGCGTGCACTCCGGATGGTATTTAAGCACGGCGGAGAGCGTATCGACAGAACGCGACAAGTGTGTATGAAATGCGACCTCGAATTTCTTCCCCTTCATTTTTTCCGCAACCCTTTCCGCCTGCCCCTTCCCAAAATCCGTAAGTTTCGAGTCCTTCCATCCCGTGAAAAATTTGTTCTTATTATAAAATGTCTGCGCATGCCTGAAGATGTAAATCGCCGGCGATCTGCTTCCGCCCCCAATTGCTGCGTTCCTCCAATTGTCAACCCTGAATTCCGAACGGCGCATGATTCT
>JAZDKC010000063.1:0-6529 GCA_043803465.1 Microcaldota archaeon | reverse complement strand
TTTTCCGAACCTGCTTCCCATAATCGCTTTGATGATTTTTTCCGCAGCATCCTCCCCGTCCGTCCCAACTTGGAAATTGATGATTCCCTCCACATTCCCCCCGTTTGAAAGCACTCCGATGCATTCCGTTTTCCCCCTTTTTTTGCTGAAGGGCGAATCATCGATTGCAAGGATGCGCAAATCAGGGGAGTCCATAAGATCGCATTCTAAATTGAACTTCTCCTATTAAAATATCCCGCCCATCGTCTCGCTTATTAAGCTTTCATTGAGGAACAACTTGCGGTAAACATGGAAGCGGATGAGCAGAACAAATACCTTGAGGCGAGTGACATCGCAAAAAAGGTAATGAAATACGGCAGGGAGCTTGTGAAGAAGGAAAAAAGTTACTTAAAAATTGCGGAATCAATGGAGGAGGAGACCCGCCAGCTCGGCGGGAAGCCCGCATTTCCGGTCAATGTATCCGCAAATGGCAGTGCTGCGCATGACACCCCAGAAGCCGCTGACATCCGGGAAGTGAACGATTCCGATCTCATCAAGGTTGATTTCGGGGTGATGATAGAGGGTTATACGATTGATACTGCTTTTTCCTTCAACCCTTCCAATGAGCACGCGAAGATGATCGAAGCAGCGGAAATCGCGCTCCAAAATGCGCTCGGTATCATCAAGGCCGGTGCCAATGTTCGCGATATTGGCGCTGAAATAGAGCGCACCATAAAGGAATACGGCTTCATTCCAATTGAGAACCTCTGCGGCCATTCTTTGGGGCAGTATGATTTGCATGCGGGCACGGAAATTCCAAATGTTCCCCGCGGAGGCTACATTTTGGAGGAAGGGGATGTATTTGCGTGCGAACCCTTCGTCACCAACGGCACTGGCCACGTGAATGAAGGCGATTACCTCCAAATCTGGTCGTTGGAACCCCATTCCAGCATGAATGTCCGGCTTCCTAAAAGCAGGGAGCTTCTTGCGAAAATCGCCGAAGACCGCCTTACCATGCCCTTTGCAGCCCGCTGGTACAAGGATTTCCCGATGTTCAACCTTGCAGTGCGTGACCTTGAGAAGCAAGGAATATTGCATTCCTACCCCATACTGAAGGAAGCCAAGAAGGACGCCCTGGTCGCGCAAGCTGAGACCACCTTCATAGTTGAGGCCGAATGCCCGAAAATACTGGTCTAACCAGCTGCCGCCTGCAAGAAGAAAAGCATCAAAGAAACCAAACCACTCTCCTGTTCCTCTTTGAAAAAATTTAAATACGCCCACGCATTAACCCCTTCAGTGATCCCCATGCTGAAAAATGCCCTGATGCTGATTTTATTCATTTCCGGCCTCCTCTCAGCCGCAACCTATTATGTTTCGCAATCAAACGGAAACGATGCGAACAACGGCTTATCGCAAGCGACTGCTTTCAGAACCATAGCGAGGGCCAACACTGCAATGATTGGCGGGGACACGCTTTACATACTCCCGGGCGAATACCGGGAATCCGTTGTACTCAGATCGGGTTCAAATGATTTGCAGAGAACAGTAATCAGCGGTTTAGGCAGCAGGGAAAACATCAAAATACTCGGAAGCGATCTAGTGACCAATTGGCAGCAATACAGCGGAAATGTGTACCGCACAACATTCGATTCGACAGTATCGAGGTGTGAAAATATCGACAGAACCAACGCGTTCAGGTATAACATTACCCCCGACTGCTGGGAAGACCGCAATAAATGGTATACGCGAAGCGACTATAATGTTTCTGGATTCATGTCATCTGCGATGGCGGGCCCTGCAGGCGTCAATGCCCCGGGAAAATACTACTATGACCGAAACACGCACACACTGTATCTGTGGCCTTTCAACAGTGACAACCCGAACAATCACCAAATCGAGTGCTCCCAGCGCCGGCCAGTGAGTGAGACGGGAAGCTCAAGGGCATATGTGACCCTTCAAAACCTCACAATAATGCACGGCACAAGGGGGATAACATTGTGGGATCAAGACCATGATTTGTTGATTCAAAACAACGAAATCGCATTCAATTCGGGCGAGGGAAGCTGCGGGGAGAATCCGGCTGCAATATTCCATGTAGCCAGCAGCCCCAATCAGCCCAATGTTAACATACTCAACAACAAGATCCACGACCAATGGAGCGACAAGGGCGCATACCCTGCTGGATCGGCTCACGGCGGAGAGGGAATCATTTTTTATAATGTGAGGGATTCAATCATCGCAAATAATGAAATCTACAATACTGGTGCAGGAGCTCATGAAAAGCAATCTGGGTTGAACAACCGCTATTACAACAATATTTTCCACGACCTCTCGGGCAGAGGCATCTACGGCCCTGGAAATGAGGCCAACACGAATTACCACATCTACAACAATATTTTCTACAACATCAAGGACATGGCCATTTTCCTGAATTGGAACTCGTACGGCAACCTGATTTATAATAATGATTTTTATAATGTGCATATTGGCATAGCTGTCATAGCCAACGTGAATAACGGGCAGGTAAATATCTGGAACAATATTTTCCGCAACACGAATTATTCAATTGTTCTAAGTGGTTGGGACTATAACGGCCACATTGTGCGGGTAAACAATTCGGACTACAATGATTTCTACCAATTCGGCTCTTTCGGCCATGGCGATGTAGGCCCCTGGACGTTCGCACAATACCAATCAATTACCGGCAATTTTGAAAGCCATTCTATTTTCACCGACCCGCTTTTCGTGAATTCCGGCAATCTGGATTTCCATCTCCAATCCGGCTCTCCCGCAAGGAACGCTGGAATCGATTGGCAGGATTACGACAATGACGGCAACAGGGCAGAACGGATCAATATGGGGCCGTACATCACAGGGACTGAACTCATCGGAAATGGCGCCACACCTCCAGTTCCATCCCCCAGTCCTTCATCCTCTCCATCCCCCTCGCCTTCGCCCTCAATTATCCCCTCCCCAAGCCCATCAGCTTCCCCCTCGCCCAGCCCCTCCCCTTCGGCATCTCCCTCCGCTTCCCCTTCAATTTCGCCTTCCGCTTCCCCAACCTGCTCTCCCTCAATTTCAGTTGATTCAACGTATTCCGGCTACTCCGTTTCAACCATTGACGACGGAATCATCAATGCGAACGGCGGAACCTCAACCACCTGGGCTTCCGGTGAGAGCGTATCTGCGGCGCACTGGGTTGAAAAGCAATTCTGCAGCCCAACTCAAATCAGCACCGCAACAATCTGGTGGGCATACAATGCAGTCCAGAGCGCTTACATGACCTCCCAGCAAGTGCAGGTGCAATTCTACGGCGGCTCCTCCTGGCAAACCGCAGCATCCATCCCCTACCCCGGCTCAAACCAGCCAATTTCAACTGTCTCATTCTCCCCAATTTCCGCATCCCGCTGGAGGTTATACCAACCAATCAACCAGGGCGCAGCAACCTACGCATCAGTAATGTGGTTGACCGAAATAGAACTGAATGCAGCTTCATCTCCTTCCGTTTCCCCCACACCTCTTCCCTGCTCCGAGAACTGGAGCTGCACCAATTGGGGCGTTTGCACAAACAGCTCGCAAACCCGTGCGTGCCTCGATTTAAACAGCTGTGGCACAACAACTTCCAAACCAGCTGAACTCCAAAACTGCACAATGCCTTCCCCATCCCCCTCAATAAACGCCTCCGTTTCCCCATCCGCTTCAATTTCTCCATCCGCTTCCCCAACCCCCTGCAACGAATCATGGAGCTGCACCGGCTGGAACACTTGTTCAGCAGGCTCGCAAAGCAGATTGTGCACCGACGCCAACAACTGCAACACCACAATAACAATTCCTCCCTTAACACAGGGCTGCACAATGCCCTACAACCCCCCATCCGGAGGCAGCCCTTATTACCCTCCATCCCAACCCGGCACTCCAACAAACACTCCCTCCCCTTCCGCATCAATCAAACCCTCTCCCTCCCCTTTACCGGTTTCCATTCAAGTTGTCCAAATAAGGCAGGAAATCGAGGACAACATCAACCTAATCCCCGAACAAGACCGTCTGGACATCCAGGATTTGGTTCAGCAGGCGGAAACCTTGCAAAAGCAGGGTAGAACTGATCAGGCGCTCATTCTCCTAACCAAAGCAAAAACCAAGCTCAACCAAACCATCGCGGATTCAAAAACCAAGAAAGCCGGATCTGACTGGATGATCGGAGCCCTTGCCGCAATAATCATTCTCGCGATCGGAATCTATTATTTCAAGAAAAGGGCGAATAATTAGCAGACTTTTTGCTGCTTATTCGTCACTTTTAACGCCTAATTCTAACTTCTTTTGGAAAAATAAGCAATAATTTTCCTGTTTGAACGCATTTGTTCCCTAAAAATACCTTATTTATAGATTTTCTGACCATCTACCAATTACAACTGTCAAAATACCCCCCTAGCTGTGTTGAAGTGAATATAGTAGGTTAGAATGTTACTACCGTTAAGTATATATAGGAGTTCGTACATAATAATAGCACGTGAAAACAATGGGTAATCTAAACTTTGAGCAGTTGAAGCAGGTGGCGCCTACCCTGATCAAGCAGGAGGTTCCCAAGAAGGAGTATCAGGTATCACCGATGTTCCTGCCAACTGATATTTCTTCAAAGAAAGGCACCGGGGTAATCAAGGTGGTTACGAGGCAGGCGCTCATGAATGAGAAAATCACCCATTGGGTGCTTTATAACTCAACCAGGGCGGCTACTTACATTATGGGCGCGGTTACACTGATATTGCTCCCCCAGAACATCATTTTGGCAGGCGTTGCAGGCCTCGCAACCGGTTACTTTTACGGGAAATACAAATTCTATACTTTCATGGCAGTTGAGCAGCCAAGGCACAGGTGGTTGCTTGAGGGTACTTAGAACGAAAAATCGTGAAAAAAATGGAAAACCCAAAAGGCGTTGAAAACGTAAACCCGCATCATCAGGAGGCGGTCGTAGGCATGCACAGGTCCGATGGAGCTGGCCAGAAGCAGGATGTGAGCCTTCCGATGAAAACTTTCGGCTATGTGGAAGTGGATCCGAAGGTCAGGGCGAACATGAGGGCCCAGAACCGTTGGGACTACATGAACGAATACATCGCTTACTGGGTGGATAACAAGAGGTTCTGGATTTTCGCAATACTTTTCGTTTCTGCGGGCATTTTGATGCTCAGCATTTTTGCCCCTGTTGGGCTGTTATTGATCATGTTGGGAGCGAAATACAGGAACGTCGCATGGATGGACAAGTTCGTATATGCTAAATTCGGAAAATACAGGTCCTTGGTGCTGGTGGACTGATAAGGTGGAAAAATATGTCAGGTGCTGGAAAACTCAGGGGTTCGAGTTTGATCGTGCAGTTCATGGCGTTGCTGGAAGAGGTGACGCCAATCAAGCCGGTGAAAGGCAGGTCCGGCATAGAAGTAAACAGCTACGAGGACGGGATGGGTGGCCGGGCAAGCATGATGGGCCTCAACCAGAACCAGGTCTACACCCTTTTGGCATTGGGTTTGGGATATGGGTTGATTCTTGTATTGACAGGTGCAGCTTAAAGTGAGTAACATGAGAAAACCGATCCGCGTAAACAGGCTTTCGGAGATAAAGCACATCATACATAGCGGCGAGCATGGCCATGAGCATCAGCATGCGCATGCCGGCGAACCCTACATGACGCACAAAATGCCCGGGCTGAACCCGCTTAATGCGGACAACTTGAGGCCGTGGTCAACTCAGGCATTGACCCACATTCCGGAGAACGAGGGCAAACGGACACTTCCGATGTATTTGCCCATGACTGCCAATGACATGCAGGCGGATGGGAAGCCCGTAAATTCACTCAACGTTAAGACCAGGGGAGAGCTGATGAACGATGTCCTTGATGAGGATTACAAGAACGGCTCAGTCGGTGCCATTTACAAGGCGTATTTCATGGCATGGCTGTCATTTGCGCTCATGATTTTTGCGCTAACGATAAACGTCTATCTCGCAGGCGCTCTCGCGTACCTGACGGGCTATTACTGGAGTGAGAAGGAGCTTGGCGCCACGTGGTCAGTTGAGTGGTGGAAAGGCAAGACGCTCATCAGCACAGTATGAGAAACGGTGAAAACAATGAAAAACCAAAAAAACAATGAAGGGAAGAAGGAGGCTTTCAATCCCCTCAGGGATGCTGCAAGCCCGAAATTGTTTTACAGCGCGTACATGCCGCTTTCGAAGAGGTAAATGAACGATAACATGGTGAAAAAGATATGAACGAAGATGCAATGCCCCCGGTCCAGATGTCTTCGGTGCTCGCAGATGTGAAGCAGCCGTTCCTGAAGATGAGCACTAGGTGGGACTATATCGTAAGGTTCTTGGACATTTGGAAGGAGGCCATAAAGTTCAGGGGTTATGCGGTGATTTCGTTCATTGCTGGCATTTACCTGCTCTTCAGCATACCGCTTGCCGGGGTGCTTGCTTTCGCGGCTGCGACCTACTTCTGGGAACTGTACAAATTCAGGCTTCATAGGCTTGAATCCCAGAGGTCGATCATGATAGGCCATTAACC
>JAZDKC010000062.1:0-19483 GCA_043803465.1 Microcaldota archaeon | reverse complement strand
TATCAGTCGAACGCTCCAACCAGACTAAGCTACAGGCCCAAAAAATTACGGTATAATGCAGTCCTTATCCTCCTATCATTTAAAATAGGAAGGAGATATATTTACCGTTATTCCTCTTTAAAAAACTTGTTTAGTGGAGCTTATGGACAAATTGTTTGCATCCTCGATGCAGCAGGGCACGATATTCCGGAACCAGCACGCGCTGATGCCCGAATTCCTTCCTACAACGCTCCTGCACCGCGACAATCAACTAACCGAGATGGCCGAGGCACTCAAGCCGGCCATGCACCACTCCAAGCCCCAGAACCTGCTCATCCACGGCCCGACCGGGACAGGAAAAACCTCGAGCGTGAAATACGTTTTCAACGAGCTCAAGGAATACAGCTCGAAAGTGCAATGCATATACCTGAACTGCTGGGAGCATCCCTCGAAGCAATCCATCCTCTCGTACATCTCAGAGCAATTGAAGGAGCCGCTTCCAAGAAGGGGGCTTGCCGATGATGAGATTTTCCACAGGATTCTCGAGCGATTGAAATATGATAAAAAAATAGCGGTAATCTGCCTCGATGAAGTGGACCGGCTATTGCACAAGAACGAAACAGATTTGCTATACAACCTCTCGCGCTCGGATGAGAATAGTAATGTGATTTTTGGAATTATCGGGATCACGAACGCGCCGGAAATCTTCTACTCCCTCGACGACAGGATCAGGAGCTCTATTGGCTTCAAGGAGCTGGAGTTCAGGCAATATTCGCCAATCGAGCTTAAGGACATTGTACGGGAGCGGGCCAAGGAGGCGCTGCAGCCCGGCAGCTACAACGAGGAAATCGTTGCGCTATGCGCCGCCCACGGCGCGAAAAACAAGGGGGATGCGAGGGTTGCGATTGAAACGCTGTTGAGGGCTGCCACGAACGCGGACAACAGGGACAAAAATAAGGTCGAAATAACGGATGTGAGGGCGGTTGTTGAAAAATCCGCGCAGGCATCCTTGATGAAAAACGTGGACCTGATGGGCGAGAATGAAAAAATATTGCTTGAGCTGCTAAAAACAGCGAAAAGGGAAGATAAAATATTGACTTCCGGCGAAATCTACCTCAAATTCAACAAATTGAGGAAAAGCAACGATCTTGAGCCGATTTCCGAGAGGCAAATAATGAATTACCTGCAGATGTTCGAGTCAGCCAGGCTGATCTCGGCGGAACTTGCAAAGGACCCAAGGACCGGAAGCGGCAAAACTAAACTAATAAAGTTGATCCGCTGATGTATAATCCCGAATGCAATTGGCAAGGCTTTTAAACAGCATATGCAAATAATTAGCGTGGGTTCCTGATTCAAAGAGGTGTAATTTAAACTATGGAAAACAAGTGGCTTTCGGGGAAAGGCATATTGTTCATCGCACTGTTCTCAATTGCAGTGCTGATTGCCGATCAGGTCAAATTTTCGGCTGTTTGGGGGGCGCCCAACCAGTATTTCACGCTCTTCCAGTTCATCGGGCCGATTGCAGGCGGGTTCATTGGCGCAATTGCGGGAACGGTTTCCGTCTTGTTTGCCGAACTTATAAGCTTCTTCTATTTGGGCAAGGAGTTCAACTTCCTAAACCTTATCCGCCTGACGCCCATGCTTTTCGCGACTTATTATTTCGCGAAATTCGGCTCCAAGAAGGCGATTCGGGGCAATTATGCGATTCTTGCGCCTCTTGCCGCGATATTGCTATTCATTGCCCATCCTATCGGTGGCGAGGCGTGGTATTTCTCAATGTTCTGGCTAATCCCGATCATTGCTGCGCTGTATTTTGAAAAGAACCTTGCAGCAAGATCCCTCGGTGCAACATTCACCGCGCATTCAATAGGCAGCGTGGTATGGCTCTACACCATGCCAACAACAGCCGCATTCTGGGCGGCGCTTGTTCCAATAGTCATGTTTGAGCGCATGGTATTCGCAGCTGGAATCGGGGTTTCATTCGTTAGCTTCAACACCCTATTAAGCAAGCTGGAGCAGAAAATACCCTCCTCTTCGTTTATCGGCATTGACAGGCGGTATGTAATTTCTGGCAAGCCTGCACCGATGAAAATCCGTAGGTAATCCCTTTTTTTCCTTTTTTTATTCTTTTTTCCCCATATTCTTGCTCTTTTTTAAACCTCAGCCATCTAAATCTGTGAGTGCTTTCCATGCCTGAACGTTACCTCATCACAGCTGCACTGCCATACGTGAACAATGTGCCCCATATCGGGAACATCGCCGGCTCCCATCTGCCTGCCGACATATTTGCGCGCTACTGCAGGCTGAAGGGGAGGGAGACCATTTTCATCGGCGGCACAGACGAGCACGGCTCCCCTTCCGAAATAGCCGCTGAAAAGGCGAACATCCCAGTTGAGGAGCTCTGTGAGACCTTTTACAAAATCCACAGGCAGATCTACGATTGGTTCGAGCTCTCCTACGACAACTTCTCCCGCACCAGCAAGCCCCTCCATCACGAGATCACGAAGGAATTCTTCCTGGAGCTTCAAAAGAACGGCTTCATTTCGGAGCAAAAAACAATGATGCCGTACTGCGTGAAGGACAAGCGCTTCCTGGCAGACCGGTTTGTGGAGGGGAAATGCCCCAAATGCGGCAGCGACGCGGCTAGGGGCGACCAGTGCGAGCAATGCGGCACCCTGCTTACTCCTGCGGATTTGATCAAGCCTTATTGCGTCTTATGCAAAACAAGGCCGGAAATGAAGGAAACCACCCACTTGTTCCTCAATCTCGACCAATTGCAGCCAAAGCTTGAGGAATGGCTCAAAAAGAATGCACACTGGAAGCCGCAAGTGAAAAACCTCGCCATGGGCTGGATAAGGGAAGGATTGAAGAAGCGCGCAATAACCCGTGATTTGAAGTGGGGCGTGAAGGTGCCAATAGAAGGGTATGGGAACAAGGTGCTTTACGTCTGGTTTGATGCGCCAATCGGATACATTTCAAGCACAAAGGAATGGATCTTGCGCAGCAAGCTCATTGAAAACAAGGATTACGAGTTCAAGAAATGGTGGATTGACAGGAAAACGAAATTGTTCCATTTCATCGGAAAGGACAATATCCCATTCCACACGATTTTCTTCCCCGCGATGCTTCTTGGCGAGGGGCATTACATCCTGCCTTACCAGGTCTCGGGCTACCAATACCTGAATTATGAGGGGGGGAAAATCAGCAAGAGCAAGGGCCATGGGATATTCTGTGAAACCTTCATCGAGGATGCGAAAGACGCGCTTCCGGCTGATGTGTGGAGGTTCTACCTCGCATTGAAGCTGCCCGAAATCCGGGACACCGAATTCACCTGGTCGGAATTCGAAAGCAGGGTGAACACCGAATTGATGGGGAATTTCAGCAATTTCGTCAACAGGGTCACCAATTTCATCGAGACGAAAAAATTTGGCATAATCAAGAGGCCTGGCAAGATCACAAAAGAGGACGAGGAGATGCTAAATCAGATTAAAATCCACGTGGAAAAGGTGGATGAGCTGTATGGCGGGCTTGAAATTGTTTCGGCCCTGCAAACCATACTCGAATTATCCGCAAAGGGCAACCAATATTTCCAAACAGCAGAGCCATGGAAGCGCGCCGAAAGGCAGGAGGCGGTGCTTTGGATTTGCGCCAACATCTGCAAAAGCCTGGGCGTGATGCTTTCGCCGATAATCCCCGAAGCATCCAGGAAAATCCGGAAAATACTTGGCCTTGGGATGGAATACGATTGGGATGATGCGTTGAAATTATTGCCCAATGCGCACAAAATCGGCAAAAGCGAGATCCTTTTCTATAGGCTTGAGCCTGCCAAAATCTTGGAGTTGAAGGCCAAAACCACCAAAATCGGCAAAGTGGAGGATAAACTGGGAAAGCATAAGGCGCATCCTGATTAATTGCTAATTTCTTCTCATTAGTAATTCTCTTTGGATTTGATACCTCCGAAGTATCCTGTCTAAATCTTTTCCGAGCTGCCTATACCCTTCAAATTGCATGAGGGAATTCGCGCTTTGCCCATCATGATCCCCAAGCAATTTTGCGCCCTCCTTATACCTTCCGGAAGCCAAGAAATGGGCGTATGCCGTATCTAACAATTTAATTTTCTTATCCGGATTCTGTTCTTTTTTAGCACGTTCCAGTGCTTTAATGCCCTTTTCAAACCACTTGTCCCTAGGATCCCTGGCCTCCATATACTATCTTTAGACTTTACCGAAAATACCTTTAAATACCACTTCTGATTACTGATTTGGAATGTGGGTTTGAAGGGGGTTGATAATTATGGCCGAGAAGGCGGACGATAAGAAGGAAGACTTGAAAGGAGAAAAAAAATCAAAGCAAAAGGAGATAATTGCAAAGCTTACTGGAAAGGACAAGCCCGCAGAGCCGCCGCAACCGGAACCCGAGCCCGGCAAGCATCACCGGGTTACCACGAAACAGCTTCTTGCAACCTTCAAGCAATTCCTCGCGCAATATGCCATTTTCGATTTCAAGGCGCTTTCATCAAAATGGCTTTACCTGATAGCCATATTGCTCCTCACCTCGTTTTCATTCGTCATGCTCTCAAAAGTAGGGTTCGCTTTTTCGGACATCTTCGATTTCCAGCGGATTTCGCTTAACATCGACAAGGTTTTGAGCATCTCGTTCTTCCTGTTCCTGTTCATGTACTCCCTATCACTCGCATTCGCAACGCTATTTGGGTTCAACCAGCGCCCTGCGTCGGCATTTGTTGCGATTACATTGGTTACAATAATCGTATTCGCGGCCGCATATTTATACGATCAGCAATCCGATATCGGGACCCGTTATGTGCTGGCCTACCTTTGGCTTGGTTTTGGAATTGTGCTTGCGACATTATTCGGAACGCTCCTTGAGGGCGATAGCATCCAGTCCCTGTCCTTAAACCGGATTTGGAAGACAGTCGGCCAAATGCTCTTCGTTTTGATGATTGTTGCGGTCCTATTCGCATTTGTCAAGGTCTCATCGGATAAGGATGCATACTTCGATGTTTTTGTTTCAAGTGTCGCATCGCTTACGCCCCAATTGCAAGGCCAGTTGCAAGGCTCCCTTGGGGATTCAATAGCAAAAATCGATCTTTCAGGCGAGGAGGTGGCGAGCATGGTCGGGGAGGATACCTCGAAATACGTGCCCAAAAGCAATGTCACCGCATTGGTGCGCCTCCAGTATACCTCTTTTCGGGAAGCGAATATAAATGCATTCACGAAAAGCGATGACAAGGATTTTGCCCGCGAGCACATCCCCGCATCATACGATTCCCTCGATATTTCTACCAAGAACAAGCTGGTCGATGACACAATTAGGTATCTTGCAGCGCCTGAAACCTCGCAGGTCACGGGAGGGGCGGTGGCCAAGGTGTGGCCGGAATTGCAAAAGAAGCTTGCGGAACGCGTCAAAAGCGCGCCCGTGAAAAAGGTCACGGAAACAGATGTGACGGCAATAGGCGAACAGCTCAATAAGGTGGCATTTGTCCGCCAATTCAAGGATTATTTTGCGTTCTTCGTTGCATTGCTCGTGTTCTCGCTGCTATCATTCGTGAATTGGGCAATCCGGGCCGTAACAACCCTGTTCTGCTATGCAATTACCCAGGTAATCTGAGCCAAGCCCCCGGGAGCAATCAGCCGTGGCAATCGGAATATAAATCCGGATTGTGATAACCCTATTAGTCGTAAAAATTAGGTCGTTTAAATGAAAGCTATCGTATTGGCCGGAGGGTATGGCACCAGGCTATTTCCAATAACCTTGCGCACTCCAAAGCCGCTATTGCCTGTGGCCGGAAAGCCCATTTTGCAGTATACCCTCGAGTTGCTCCGGGATGCGGGCATAACGGATATAGTTGTTTCACTCAAGGAAAATCAGGGAAAAATCGAAAATTGCCTATCCGATGGCACGCAGATGGGCGTCAAGCTGAGCTATGTTTATGAGCCCGAGGTGCCCGAGGCGAAAAAGCTAGGCTCTGTTGGCGCGATCAATTTCGTGCTTTCAAAAATCAAGACGAGCGGGGATGTGCTCGTTATCGGAGGCGATAATTTCGTAGTCGGCCTTAACATCAAGGAATTTGCAAATTTGCATCGCAATAAGGGCGCGCACGCAAGCATGGCATTGTTCAATTTGCACACGAAGGACCAAGCAAGGCACTTTGGGGTTGCCAAATTGGATAACGAAGGGAAAATAGTCCAATTCCAGGAAAAGCCAACTCCCGAAGAGGCGGTGAGCAAACTTGCCTCCACTGCAATCTACGCGCTAAACAATGCATTTATTCAAGAGCATCTGCCTGCATACGCGAAAATGAAGCAAGCGAAAGGCGAAAAGGCGGATAAAATCGGGGATCTTTGGGCGCATTTTGTTTCGGACCTTCATTTGCTTGGCCATCCATTCGAAGGAATGTGGGGCGACATCGGCAATTGCGAGGGCTATTTGGAGACCAATCGGAATGCGTTTGATTACTTTTCAAAAGAGAAGGCCAAATTCGCGGGAATAATCGGCCCCAAGGCCAGAATCGCGAAAACCGCTGAAATTGCGCATCCCGTGATAATAGAGGACAATTGCGTGATCTCCGACGGGGCGAAAATCGGGCCGTATGTGCACATCATGCGCGGCTCCATCATCGGCGCGCGCACAAAAGTATCCAATTCAATCACTTTCGAGAGGTGCAGGATCGGGAATAACTGCAAAATTGAAAATTCCATTATTGATGGCAGGGTTGAAATCGGCGATAATTCCAGAATTGAGGATTTTTCGATGATTGGTTTCGAGTGCAAAATCGGTGCGTTTAGTGCCGTCGGGGATGCAAAAATTTTCCCCAAAATTTCCGTGCAGGAAAAGAGCATCATCCAAGGCGATCTCACAAACAACCTCACGCCCAGTTCAAGGGAACTGATAAATTCGTGCTATTGGCAATGACGCCCAATTCCCGCCCCTCAACCCATTTAATAATAAACTTGCCATCCTAATTTTTACCCAAGCTATGGGTGTAAAAATATTATGCATTGGGCCGACCAACTGGCTGACAAAATAATCGAGCGCGCAAAACGCGAGGGAGTTTCGGCCAATGTAAAGTGCCAGCAGACCCCCTCAGGTGGCAAGCACATTGGCAACTTGAACGATGTCGCGAGGGCGTTCTTCCCCTACAAGGCAGTCATTGAGCGGGGGGAAAAGGCCACGTTCGTGCATACCACCGATGATAGGGATCCATTGAAGGATTTGCCAATGAAACTGCCCGACTTGGAGGGCAATTGGCATCTTTCCAAGGATCTTCCGGACATGTCCCCCTATTTGGGCATGCCCCTATACAAGGTCCCAGATCCGTTCAAATGCTGCAAGAGCTGGAGCAGCCATTTCACGAAAGTTTGGATGGACGGGGTGAACGCGCTGGGAATGAATCCGGCCCTTTATTCCACCAATGCAATTTATGAAGAGGGGAAGTTCGAGCCTTACATCCTTAAGGTATTCGAGAATGCGAAAGAAGTCGGGAAATTAATCTCGGAATTCCAGGCCACGAAATCCGAAGATTACATCCCATTTGATGCCATATGCCCAAATTGCAGCAAGCTCGCGAACATCGACTCATTCAACCTTGAAACACGTAAGGTTCAATTTGTTTGCGGAGGGAAGGCAATCAAGAAGAAGAAAAGCGAGGGCTGCGGATTTGAGGGCGAAGTGGATTGGAAGGAGGGAAAACTGCAGTGGAGATTCGAATGGCCGGCGCTATGGGGCATTTTCCATACCACCTACGAGCCATTCGGGAAGGACCATTATGAGGGCTCATGGAAATCCGGAATCGAAATCATGAAGCGCATATTCAATTTGGAGCCGCCAATTCCGTTCGTATATGAATTCTTCACCTTGAACGGGGGCAAGATGAGCGCAAGCAAAGGGAACGTGCATATTGTGCAGGACATGCTTAAACTTATGGAGCCGGAGGCGTTCATATTTTTCTATGTGAAACGTCCGGAAAAACAGCGCGATTTGGATCTTTCAAGGATCTGGGCGCTTGAGGACGAATTTGATGCCGCGGAGCGCGTGCATTTCGGGAAGGAGCAGGAGCGCACCGAAAACCGGGAGGAAAACACCAAAAGGATGTATGAATTGGCAGTCGAAAACAAGCCGGCGGAATATTCCCGCCGCATTTCATATTCCTTTGGCGCAAGCCTTGCCCAATTATTTTCTGAGTCTCAATCCATTGCAATATTGAGGAGATTGGGGCATATCGCGTCGGATGAGGAGGTAAAATTGGCAAAACAGCGCCTTTTGCTTTGCAGGCATTGGGCCAATGCGTATGCGCCCCCGGAAACAAAGGTGCACATTCTGAATGTGACGGAGGCCAATATTCAATTCTCGAAATTTGCGCAAAACCAGAAAAACGCATTGAAGGAATTCGGCAATTTCTTTGCGGCTGAGGCGGACCTGGACAAGCAGCAGGGGGAGATCAAGGGCATTTGCGAGCGCAATAATCTTTCCATCCAGGAATTCTTCAAGTCAGCCTACCTGATTTTCATCGGCAAGGAGCGCGGGCCGAAACTATTGCCATTCCTTGAAGTGCAGGGCAGGGATTTCGTGGTCGCCAGATTTTCCGGTGCAGCATAGAAAAAATTCGAATTAAACCCAAGATACTCGCCTCCACCCCTGCATTTTCAAAATCCCCGCATATATTTTATCAATTTCCTCCCATCCTCCGTCATCATTTTTTCGCTCCATGCAGGCTCCCAGACGAGTTCCGCAATGACCTGCTTCACTCCCCTGACCTTGCCCGCCTCTTCCATCATCTGCGCCCTTATCTGCGGCTCGAGCGGGCAGCCGGGGTAGGTGAGTGAGAATTTGATGTGCACCTTTCCGCCGGTGACCTTTACCTCGTAAATCAGCCCCAAATCTACAATGTTCACCCCTATCTCCGGATCCATGCAGTTCTTGAGCGCTTTGCGCACTTCCGATTCGGTTGCCATGATCTCATTTCCTCCTGCTGAATATGTACGCGCCGATCCCAAGGAACAGGATGCAAAAGCAAAGCAATATCCCCACATCAAGCAGCAGGTCATTGGTGTTAAGCCCCAGGACGATCCCCCGAAACGCGTCAACAGCATAGGTCATCGGATTCATGATGCTGACCGGTTTTAGGAACGCAGGCAAATCCTTTACCGGGAACAACGCCCCGCTCAGGAAGAACATCGGCATGTTGATGAAAGTCATTATGAGGTTGAAGCCTTCGAAGCTGTCCATTAGCGAGCCAATGATAAGGCCGATGCTTACAATGGTCAAGGAAAGAAGGAACATCACCGGAAGGATGGCTATGATGTGTGCAGGCGTCAAATCCAGGTTCAATACGAAGCCCATAAGCAAAATCAGTGTGCCCTGGATCATGGAGGTTGTCGTGCCTCCAAGCGCCTTGCCGAAGAAAATCGAAATTCTGGAAAGGGGGGCGACCAAAATTTCCTTCAAAAAGCCGAACTGCCTGTCCCAAATTATTGAAACCCCGAAAAATATCGAAGTGAATAAGACCGTGATTCCGATAATGCCCGGGAATAGGTAGGACTGGTAGCTTACGCCGTTGCCGACATTCGCAATGCTGCTAAAGCCGGCCCCGAAAAGGAATAGCCAAAGCAATGGCTGGATAATGGATGTCAATATCCTCGACCTTTGCCTCTTAAATCTGATGAACTCGCGAAGCCAAATCGCCTTAATTCCGTTAAGTTCGTGCATTAATGCCATGCTTATCTTCTCATTCGGGATCTCATCATCGCGCCCATTCCTTCCGCCTCCTCCTTCCTTAGCTCCCTGCCCGTGAAATGTATGAATACGTCGTTGAGGGATGGCTTATGCGTTTCAATGCTCTCAATCTTGATGCTGTTTTTTGTGGCAAGATCCAGTATCAGGGGGAAGGCGGTTTTCTGATCCGTTACAAAGAGATTGAGGGCAGTTTCTGTTTTCTGCAACTTATTCACGAATTTCTGGCTTTCCAGCATTGATTTGAATTTTTCCAGCTGATCCTTTGCCGGCACGATGGATATCGTGTTTAGGCCATCCAGCTTCGCCTTGAGCTCCTCGGGCGTGCCCAAAAGGATTATTTTCGCATGGTCGATTATTGCAATGCGGTTGCATAGTTTTTCCGCTTCCTCCATGTAATGTGTGGTCAGCACGAGCGTGACGCCTTGTTCCCTGTTGAGCTTCACAATGTATTCCCATATGTGGTCGCGCGTCTGGGGGTCCAGCCCGATTGTGGGTTCGTCCAGAAAAAGAACTTTTGGGAAATGCATCAGGCCCCTTCCAATTTCCAATCTGCGCCGCATCCCGCCTGAAAAGGTTTTCACCAAATCGTTTTTCCTGTCGGCGAGTTCAACAATCTTGAGCACTTCCTCCGACCTTTCCTTGATTTTCGCCCTATCCATCCCGTAAAGCCTGCCGTGCATCTCCAGATTCTCCATGGCGGTCAGCTCCTCATCAAGGCTGCCATCCTGGAATACGATCCCGATTGATTTCCGAACCCTATCCTGGTCCTTGTCGACATCAAAACCATCCACGTAAGCTTTGCCGGAAGTTGGTTTCAAAATTGTGCATAGCATCGATATGGTGGTTGTCTTCCCCGCTCCATTCGGCCCAAGCAAACCGAAAATCTCGCCTTCGCTGATATCCAGGCTGACGCCGTCCACTGCGGTAAACGTGCCGAACTTCTTGGTCAGGTTTTGAGTTTCAATTATTGCCATAAATCCCACGTTCTGCAAACAATGCGGCTGCATTGAATTGTCCTTGGGTTTTGCACCAAAATATTTTCCGAATTTCTTGAATTATCGAGCAATGGTTGAATATTGTTTTATTCGTAGCGAAGCGCCTCCACGGGCTGCAAGTGCGCCGCAGTTCTTGCTGGGAAATATCCCGCCGCAAGCCCGACAACAAATGAAAGCACGAGTGCGAATATCGCAAGTTCTGGTGTGATTTGAAGCGGCAAATCCGTGTTGAATGCGGATTTTGCAATGTACGCGCCTAAATAAACAAGGACCGCGCCTATTGTGAGGCCAATCAAGCCCCCGATTGCGCCTATGACGCCCGCTTCAATCAGGAATATTTTCACTATTGTTGAGTTGCTCGCGCCTACCGCTTTCAAAATGCCGATTTCCCTCGTCCTTTCCATTACCGATGTGAACATGGAGTTTGCGATTCCAATGGCGCCGACAATGATTGATATGAAGGCAATCGAACCCAGGAAAAGCGATAGCAGGCTAAAAATCACCCCAATTGATTCAAGAATGGTATCCGCAGTGAATACCGTGAAGTCCGCATTTTCGGCACTTAGGCGGTGGTTGTTCGCAATGATTTTTGTGACCTGCTCTGCAATTGGTGCAACTGGCTTGTCTGGATCCGTCACAATGAAAATTGCATAGATCCTGTCGGGATCCTCCGAATCCGAAATGAATTGGCGTGCTGCATGTATTGTCACATATATGTCGGAATCCATCGCCGCGGATGGATTGAAAATTCCAACCACCTTGAACGGCACTTCATTGATGTATAGGGTTTTGCCAACATGGACCTCATCCTTGAAGGATTTTTTTGCAACGCCATTCCCTATCACGACCCCGCTATTGTCATTCTCATTGGGCATGCCCCCCTCTTCAAAACCGATTGTTTTGACATAAGCCTTCATCCCGTTGGGGTCGACACCGGCGAGTATTGCGCTTATGGTGCTATTTTTGTAAGTGTAAGTGGCAAAACCGGGGGATACGATTGCAGTCGAGCCAATTATCCCCGGTATCCGCTTAATGGAATCCGCATCCTGCTGGTAGAGCGCCCCTTTTCCGCCAGAGAAGGAAACCGAGCCGCCTGAAAGCTTTCCCGGGATGATTTGTATGAAGTTTGTCCCGAAACTTGTTATTTGGTTGCGAATCGCAAGATCCAGCCCCTGTGCCAGCGCGATCAGGATTATGATGGATGCTATGCCAATGACTACCCCGAGGATGGTGAGCCAGCTCCTTAGCTTCCTATATCCCAATCCTTTCCTTGCATATACTATAAGTTCTTTCGTGCTACTCATACCTTAATGCCTCTACTGGCTGCAGCCTGGCTGCATCCCTTGATGGATAATATCCCGATGCCAATCCCACGCTAATTGATAGGAGAAGGCAAAAAACTATGAATTCCAGGCTTAACGATGATGGCACCCCGAAAGCCGCCAGGAGTGTGGAAATGCCCGCACCCAGCAATACCCCGATCAGCCCCCCCACCAAGCCAATCAATCCCGATTCGAATAAGAAAATCCTTGTGACTGTTTTTTCAGATGCGCCTACTGCCTTCAGGACCCCGATTTCCCTTGTCCTCTCCAAAACGGATGTGAACATCGCATTTGCAATGCCTACCATTCCCACTATCAGCGAAATGCTTGCGATCAAACCCAGAAAAACCGAAAGAAGGTCGGTAATTTGGCCTACTGTGTTCGATATGCTTTGGGGAGTGCTTGTAGCGAAGTCCCTTTTGTCAACAGGCACTTTGTGCCTCTTTGAAATCTCCGTGATTATCTCCTGTTCCACAATCGGCACATCCTCTTCCGTATTTGCGATAACAATGATCCTGTCCACCCTTTTGCTCCCGGTTGTTTTTCCAAGTTCCCTTGCAGCTGCAATATCTATGTAGATGAAGCTGTCAAACGGGCTGAATGAGCCCCCCTTCTTGACTATCCCCTTTACCCGGAAGTCGCGGCCGTTGATTTTGATGGTTTTCCCGTACCCCACTTCCTCGTCGAAGGATTTTTTTGCGACATTGTTGCCCAATACTACGCCTCCTTCATCGCCTGGAGCCAGGTATTTCCCTTTCTCGAATCCTGCAATCAGGAAATCCTCCATCGCATATGCCTCAACGCCCAGCACGGATCCCCCCACTTTTGAATCCTTGTACTGCAGGTTTGCAACTCCCAGCACAACACCCGCTGAAACCGCCTTCACTCCGGAGAGCCTTCTTATCGCATCCGCATCCCCCTGGTATAGCACGCCCTTGAATTGCGGCGGGCCGAAGGAAAAACCGCCTTCATACGGGCTGCCGGGCGTCAGTGTGATGTATTTGGTGCCGATGCTGCTAAGCTGGTTTTTTATTTCCTTGTCGAGGCCCTGCCCGATTGATACAAGAAGGACAATGGAGGCGATTCCAATCACAATTCCCATTACGGTAAGCCAGCTTCTAAGCTGCCTATGCTGCATATTGGCTATTGCGTATTCCAATATGTCTATGTTCGAGACCATAAATTCCGACCGCAAGCGAAAAACAACAAATGAGCTTGATTAAAATAAAAAAAGGCCTATTTCAGCTTTAATTTGGCGCTTGCCTGGCTCTTGAAGAATCTCTTGTAGCCGAAGTAAACAACTATCAGGACTGCAATGACTATTGCGATCATGACCAACGGGTTGTTGCCATTCTGCTTGCTTGCCAAAAGCGCATATTCCTGGGAATAAATCACATATGGCACAAGCTTCCTCTCCACATGGGGCTGATTGTAAGAGTCCTTGTACGACAGATCCACTTCAATGTTGTAATTGCCGGGGTCGATGCCCTTTTTCACGATTGCATCGTATTGCACTGTGCTGTAGTCATCCAGGCTTAAGGTGCCGACAAATGCCTCCGGAGGGCTCAAGATCTCGAGTTCCTTTGATATCGCCTTCACAGAAAGCGCCCTTACGGCGGAATTGCCGGTGTTGGACACTTGAATGGAAATCGAATACATTTTGTTGTCATTCGTTATGACTGCCGGGTTAGAGCTGATGTAGGCCGAAAGCATTGGCGCTCCTCCAATTTTGACCCCCACCGTCTTGATCGCGGATTCGCTTCCGCTTTTAGTCTGATAGGTGGTGGTCAGCACCAGCGGATAGACCTGCACCGCCATGCTCGTCCCTATTCCGACCTCGAAGCTCAATTCACTCGTCTCGCCTATGCCGATCCTGTCGATCGTCTTCTCGGAAAAGTCCAGGGGGGTGAAGAACGTTGCGTTCTGCGGAAGGGCGATCTTGAAATTCCTCAGCTCGTTTGTGCCCGTATTTTTTACAATTATCTTGAACGTGCCCTTCCCTCCGGGTGTCGCATCGATTGTTTCCGCGGAAATGGCGAATTTGGCATAGTCGGATACGGCCGTTATTGGCCCGAACAGCATCGTTTCCGAATTCCCCGCAGTAACGGCATCATCGTAAGTGATTATGAACGGTATCGAGTAATAGCCCGCCGTTATGGTGTTGCCTCCCGTAATCGGCAATTTGACCCTTTTCCTGTCGCCGCTGTTGAGGTTGCCGATATCTATTTTGGTTATTCCGTCAAATGTATATGCGGAGGTAGAGGAATAGCTGAGCACGGCATTCTTTATCGGCCCGCCGCCATTCTCGATCATTGCCTCGATGGTGAAAGAATCGCCCGGCGTGATCGTATCCTTGCTCACCACAACATCCGTAACCGTAAGCAGGTTCGTTGCCGCAATGGTCAACGGGATCGAGAATGATTTGTAGTTGCTGCCTGAAACCAAATTGCTCGTGTACGTCAACTCCAGCGTGACGGGGATTATGCCTGGGTTTGCGCCTTGTGAGACCGTGAAGGGTATCGCGATATCGGTGGTTCCCTGCGCGCCCAAATCCCCTATTTTGTTTGTGCCCGGGAAATTAATCCCTGGTGCGCGCGCATCGAGATATGCCGAGGTGATGAACTCGCTCGCACTCGGGTTGCTCAGTGTGAGGCTGACGGTGCCGCCCATTCCGGGCTTCAATGTAGCCGGGGTTATGCTGGAGCTTGAAATCTGCACTCCCGCGCTTACCAGCGGCATGAACAACAAAACAAGCATTGCCAATGAAAACACATTCCCAATTCCATTCATACGAATCACCCAATTCTTATCGCGAACATCGTTTTGACACTCAATCTTCCACATGAATCTTGCCGATTCCACAATTTCAAAAAATTTCCACCAATTCCCTTTTTCCATCACCCTAGTTCTTGAGGCGGATTTTCCCCATATGGGTAAGCAATGTCTTCCCATCGCCGATTATCTTCTCGATCTTGCCATCGCGCAGCATTATGACCCTCTCAGAATGCTGCACCAGACTCGGATCATGCGTAACGAAAATTATGGTCCTCCCATCCTTCTTGTGCAGGTCGTCAAAAAGCTGCATGATTTCCTCCCCGGTTTTTGAATCGAGGTTGCCTGTGGGCTCGTCCGCGAATATGATTGAGGGGTCATTGGCCAATGCGCGTGCTATTGCGGTCCGTTGCCTCTGCCCCCCGGAGAGTTCGGAAGGCAAATGGTGCATGCGGTCGCCAAGGCCCACTTTTTCAAGCAGTTCCTTTGCGCGCCTGCTCCTTTCCATCTCATCCATGCCAATCAGCATCATCGGCAGCTCCACGTTCTCCAAAACGGTAAGGGAAGGTATCAGGAAGAAGAATTGGAATACGAACCCGATTTTCTTGCCCCGGATCATCGCAAGCTCGTCATCCGACAATGTCGAGGTCTCGATCCCATCCAAGAACAATCTGCCTTCTGTCGGGCGGTCCAGCAGGCCGAGGATGTGCAGCATGGTGCTTTTTCCGCTTCCGGACGGCCCCATGATCGCCACGACCTCGCCTCCCTTGAACTCCAGGTCGACGCCGCACAGCGCCGTGACTAGTGCATCGCCCTCGCCATACCTCTTGCACACCCCTTCCAGTTTCATGACGGTTTTATGCGGACTCATTTTTTCAGCCCTAATTCGGATTTTATCAGCTCGATTTCACGTTCCGCTATGTTAAAAAGCCTGATGAACCTTTTATGCCTCAACTCCTGCCTAGGTTCTGCCATGACGTGACTCCGGAGGTCCATGACCGATTTCCAGAAACTTTTTGCCTCCAATATTTCGTCATCATCAAATTCCTGAGTGATCCTCATTAAAATCGGGTTTATCGCCATCATCATGGAGTTGGTTGTTTTTTCCAGATTTTCCTTGCCGATTTCTAGTTCGTGCGTTCCTTTGGGGGTTATGACGTATGTGATTTCACGCCTTCCCTTTTCCTGTTTTCTCAGGCTTGCTTTAATAAGACATTCTTTTTCCATCTTTTGCAGTAATGGATAAATGCTTCCCGCAGATGGCTTCCATCCCCCATCCGAGAGCCTCACAGCTGCATCCACAATATCCTTTCCCGATGAATGCTTGTTCTTGCATTCGACCAATACGAATAATTCGAGCATCCCCCGTATGCCGCATTCGCCAATCATATGAATCGCCATTATGGTATATCGTTAACGATATAACTTGGGGCATATATATAAATATTCCGTTTAATTGGCAGCTGCAAGGATTGGCATCTGCTTGTGTGCGGATGCAATTAGGATATGCCCCTTTTAAAAATCTGGATGTGATATTCTTGGTTTAAAGCGTGATCCCATGCCTTTTGCACTCCAGAAAATGAGCAACCTCGATTATTTCTTCCTTTCAGGGGAGCTCCAGCCCCTTGTGGGGGGATTCGTGAGCAAGATTTACGAGCTAAGGCCGAATGTGTTCCGCTTCAAGATACGCTCCGACAGGGAGTACAACCTGATAGTCGAGCTGGGGCTTAGGGCGCACCTGAGCAAATACATCGAGGAATCCCCCGAAATTCCCACAAATTTTGCAATGCTTTTGCGCAAGCATCTGGAGAATTCGAAGATCACGGAAATCAAGCAGGAGAATGAGGACCGCCTGCTTATTTTCACCCTCCAGAAAGTGGATGAATACCACCTGATTTTCGAGATGTTCGCAAAAGGCAACCTTATCCTCGCAACCGCAGATTACACCATAATTGCCCCCTACAAGACCGAGCAGACGGAAAAGCGTTCAATAAAGAGGCATGAATCATACATTGCGATACCAAACCCCAATCGGTTGCTGGAAAAACCGCAAAAACAGCCTACCGTGTATTTCGAGACAAACGAGCCCGTAGGTTTCGCGGCCTTCGCATCATCGAAATTCGAAAATGCGCAGGAGAAGATCTTCCTTACGATTTCAGAAATGGCCGATGAGTACTATTATTCGGTTTCACAGCTCAAAACCGCGGAGGCGCCTGAAGAGGATGAGCCCTCGCAATCGATGAAGAAACTGGAATTCACGCTCAGGCAGCAGCAAACCGCGCTAAGAAAATTCGAATCGGAGATGCCGGCCTATCAAGAAGCGGGGAATTACGTTTACCGGAATTTCGAGCTTGTGAAGAATGTGCTCAGGCTTGCGAACGAGTCGCTTGCGGCCGGGATGAAGGAATCCGAGATCTGCAAGGAAATAGCGGCGCAATACAAAATCAAGGCACAATTTGCCAACGGCAAGCTCGTAATCGATGTTGAAAAGGTGGCCGATTCACCTGCGGCGCAATAAAACTGCGGCATAAAGCGGCTCAAGGCTTAAATATCCGTCAAACGAGATATAGTTGTCAAATATCGCCCGTCATAAAAAAAGGTGATCAATATGCCGCAATTCGTTTTGCCCTTCCAAAAATTGGACAAATCCTGTGTTTCAATTGCAGGAGGCAAGGGCGCGCAGCTAGGCGAGATGTTCAATGCGGGGATCCCGGTGCCGCCGGGATTCGTTGTTCTTACTGATTCGTTCGAAGCATTCATAAAAGAGAACGGTTTCGAGAGCAAAATCAATGCAATTCTGGCCAGGGTAGACCCCCAGAAAACCCAAACCGTTGATGCCGCATCCAAGCAAATACGCGAAATGATCTCGAAGGGCAAAATAAGCAAGGAAATTGAAAAAGCGGCTCTCGCCAAATATGGCGAGCTCAATGCCAAATTGGTGGCAGTGCGCTCTTCAGCAACAGCAGAGGATGCCGCAAGCGCAAGCTGGGCGGGCGAACTCGATTCATATATGAACATCGCCCGCGGGAATTTGCTTGAGACGGTCAGGAAATGCTGGTCATCGCTTTTCACGCCCCGCGCAATTTTCTACCGCATTGAGAAAAAGCTTTCCAATCAAAGGGTTGCGGTTGCCGTCGTTGTGCAGAAAATGGTCCAGTCCGAGGTTGCAGGCGTGATTTTTACCGTGCATCCTGTCACCAAGGATCGAAATAAGATGGTAATCGAGGCCGCTTTCGGCCTGGGCGAGTCCGTCGTGTCGGGCGCCGTCTCCCCGGACAATTACGTGATTGACAAATCGGACCTCTCGATTGTCGATATTGCGGTGAATGAGCAGGAAAAAATGATTGTGAAGGTTTTGATAGGCAAGTCCGTGGAAACGAAAACCGTGCCCGTTCCTGAGAATTTGCATTCAAAGCAGAAAATGGACGGAAAAAGCATTCTTGCGCTCGCCAGAATATGCCTCATGATTGAGAAGCATTACGGCAAGCCGCAGGACATCGAGTTTGCAATGGAAGCCGGCAAAATATTCATCGTTCAAAGCAGGCCGATCACCACAATCTGATACTTTTTTATTCTCCAAAATTCAATTTAAACTCATGTTCCGCAGCGACTACTGGACTATTGTGCTTACAGCGGCTATTTACATACTCGCGGCCGCCTCGGGCGTGATGAATTTTGAAAGCATCAACAACTTGCTGATCTGGCTTCTGATTGCCTATATGGCGGCACTTCTGGTTTATCCTTACTTCAAGAAATACCTTTTCGGCAGGGCGATAATATTCGATTTTGTCGGCGTTGTTTCTGCAGGCACGGCTGATGATTATTATAGGGGCGTGATCCATGAGCGCAGGGGCATGCGGCAGCTGATCCAAAGGCTCAAGCGCAACTACAAGGTGGTGCTTTTCACAAATAACAACTGGGAGGCGCACGAGCCGTTCTCAAGGCGGTTGGGGCTGAATACGCTGTTTGATTTTGAGTTCGCCTCAAGCACTATAGGGATGAAAAAGCCGGACGGCCAGGCGTATAGGGAAATCTGCCGGAGAGTTGGGGTTTCCCCGAAGAATGCGATCATGGTCGATGACGCCGCCGAAAACCTGACCGGCGCAAAGCAAGCGGGCCTGCAAACAATTCATTTTCTATCCCTTGAGCAGTGCGAGAAGGCGCTTAGGGATATGGGAGTGCGATTTTAGGTGTATCCGAATGGGTTTGTCGCCGAGGGAATTTTCCGAGCTCGTTGCGCTGAAGCAAACGCGGGAAGGGGAGCATCGTAAAATCAAAGCGAGCCAAGCAACATTGGACCGGCTTGTAGGCTCGGGTTTAATGGTTCGCAGAAATGCTTCGATAATGGGAAAACCCCTGGCGCTATATTCCCCCACGGGAAAAGGGAAGCTACATAGGGCAGCCCTTAGGGAAAAAGCGAGCGTTGCTGGAAAATTTGGTCTTGCAGTAACATTCCGCTCCTGGAAGGTTTGAGGGAAATAGGATTTGGATCTTGGGTGTGCTTTTTTATGGCATTAAACCGACGGCATGCCCATGTACCCTTAAAAATGATATAAATACAATGCTGGCGGATTCGCAACCGCCTACCCTTAGGATTAAAAAGAAAGTTGGGCAAAATGAGAGAGGCAGAAATCATGGTTACCTACAAGGCGCTTGCACACG
>JAZDKC010000061.1:0-33522 GCA_043803465.1 Microcaldota archaeon | reverse complement strand
CGGACTCTCCATACACTTTGAAATTCAGCGCAATGACCGGCGTTTTCATATTCATCACTCATCCGAAGAACGTTTTTATAAGGCCGCCCAGAAGAAGCGCTAGAATAATCGTGACCATAAGCAAAAGCACCGAAACAAGGTTTTTGGTTTCGACCAACTGCGTTTCAATCGAGTGCAGCCGCTCTTCCACTCCGCTGTTCTCATCGGTTTGCTTTACTCCCCTTCCCCTAGGCATTTTTCACCACGCGCACAAATTAGGCTCGAAAGTAATAAAAACGAGTTGCGCCGGAGGGACTTAGTACTACTTGAAAATGGCCTGTTGCAAACCGATATCCAACCCATTGCCCAAGCCTGGCTCATTTTAGGGTTATATAAAAAGAAGAAGAAAAAAAGAAAAAAATTACGCCTGGCAAGTTCCGACAAGAGGCTTTGCTCCGGTGAACGTGTAGGGCGTGGTGTATGTCGCATCGGTGTATGTTATTATTATGTTGTGGGTGTATGTTCCCGAGCTGGCTACGCAACTTTTTGCACTGACGGTTACCAGATCAGTCGTCTGCCCGGGTTGAAGTGTCGTGTCGATGTCGGCTGCAGTTGCAGTTCCGCCTACTGTAACGCGCTTCAGTTGAATCGCGAAGTTCTTGTTGTTCCTCAAGACCATTTTAGTGTCCCCTGCAATGACATATCTGGCAATGCCGATATCCGTCGAGGTCCAGTATGCCGCGCTCTCCTTTTCCGAAATTCCCGCGGTCAATGTCGGGAATCCGCCGAGAACTCCGACAACTACGAGTGCGATAATGATAACTACCGCCAGGATCATCAGATATTCTACTGCTGCTTGTGCTCTCAATCTCATCCTACCACCTTTCGAAGTTTTTATGCATTAGTTTCGAGCGATATTTAAAGCTTTCTACGACACCTCTGGGGGAACGCATTTCCCCCACGCGTGTCGCCCCTCCCCCTTTATTTGCAGGCTAAATCTTTCTAATCTGGTTTGCCCCTCCTTTGTTAGCGGTGTTCCGTCTATCCCGCTGGCAATATCGCCTTGAGCGCGTAATCCTTCATCAGGAAATAAAATATTATGGCTGCGGATGCGAGGAACGGCGAATACTTCAATCCCGAGGAATACGTGCCGTTATTTATCACTCCCAGCAGCGCGGATGCAAGCACTGTTGTGATTATGATTATGATTATTGCAGAATTCATCAGGAAATCTATCGGCAGGGGGGTGCTGATCAATGGCGCGGAGGAAATTTCGGATGCAAGCCCTCCTGAGGGCGTGTTTGCCTGCAAGCCCGTCACCATTCCGGAGAATTGTATTGAAACCGCAAGCAAAAGGGGAGTGCCGATCACAACAGTAAACACGATGAAAATCGCATAAAGCCTGGTGCTCGAGACCAAATCCTTCTTCAGCTCCTGCGTTTCCCGAATGTCCGAAGCAGTGTTTTCAAGCAGCTGAGCGAGATGCCCGCCGGACTTGAGGCTTGCTGTGAAAAGTGCGACAATCCGCTGGAACAGTTCAGAACTCGTCTTCTGGCCCATTTCCCTCAACGCATCCGTGAAAGAACCCGTTCCGAGCGATTTTGTCGTGGCAAACTTGATATCCTCCTGCAGAGGCCCCAATTCCGGCCGTGCAGCTGCACGTAGTGCGACAACCGGCGTCATTCCTGCCCTGATGTTTGCTGCAATAACCTGCATTGCATCCGGCAGTATTTCCTCAAGCCTTTTTTTCCTGTCCTCTATTTCCACATTTAAATGGATGTACGCGCCGGCGATCACAATGAGGAATGCGAGCAATGCATACGCGGAGAGATTGAAAAAGTACATTTCCCTCAGGCAAACCCAGATTGCCAGGAATGTTGCGATTGCGGATAATTTTGCAAGTAGCAGCACCTGCCCCAGCCAGATTTCAGCTTCTTCATCAACGCCTGCAAAGTATAATTTTTTCTTCAAGGAATTCCTTTGCGAGCGCGTTGCGAATTTGGAAAGGAAGAAATAAAACCTGTGCATGAACGGCCGCTTGAAATGTTCGGGCTTTTGCTGCTGGTCGTGAATTGGCTCTTGGTGCACCGGGGAATGCATGGGCTCCCAATTGGCTGGTGATTTATGCGTAATTTCGATTTTTGGGTGCTGAATATTCTCTGCTGCCTCCTTCTCCTCTTCCTTCGAAGGCTTTTCGAAATCCAATTCGGGCAGTGGCAGTACTGACACGTGCTGCTTCCTAGCCGCATGCCTCCTTGCCTTTCGATTGTTCCTTTTTTTCATCATGCATGCACCGTTGGCCGCCTGCTCTTAATGAAACCGATGATTATGAATTCAACGAAAAAGCAGAACGAGACAAGCGAGACATAGAATAATTCATTCACCTTGATCCCGCCGAAGGATGAAAGCACAATCAATAGGGTTGAGCCCAGGCCGGGCACTGCGACCGCAAAGAGCATGTACACGAGCGTGAGCACATTTAGCTCCCCTGCGAATCCCTTGATCTGCTGCCTTTGATGGTTGTTCAATGTCGCAATTGTTGTTTTTAACGCTAAATCAAGGGAACTTCCCGCCCTCAAGGACGTGAGCATCTGCCAAATGGTCTTGCGCATGAATTCCGATTCGGTCCTGCCCGCCATCTTCTCAAGCGCCTTGTCCTCCGCCCCTCCCGCGCTGATTTCGCGCACCACTATTTCGAATTCCTTGGAGACCCTGCCATAATCCGCCTTCGCCACGTTTGCCATCGCATCAAACAGCGAGACCCCGGATGCGATCTGCAGCTCCATGTCCTTCAGGGCATAGATCAGGTCGTGATCCACATTCTCCCCGATCTTCCTCGCCTGCACTTTGGGGTAGAACATGAAAAACGAGAAGAACACGAAGAAAATTATGAAGCCCGCAAGGAATGCGAGTTTTAATGAGGCAAGAATTATCAAAACGTTCTGGATGGTAAATTCTAGTTGAACCGAGTAATTAACATCTCCCTTTACGCTGAGTGTAGCCATTAATATTAAGAAAATCATCAGCCCATAAAACACCGAATTCGCAAGCGCAGCCGCAACATACTCCCCTACTGCAACAGCATATCCCGCTTCATTCAAATCGAACTTCAGGCCAGGGATCATGCCGCCGATCTTGTTTCCAATGCCAACGAATCTTCTCAGGTGCCCATTAAGCACTCCTCCATACTTGAAGAGGAACAAATTCATCTTTTGCACCTAAAGCAGGTCCTGAATCGGCAGGTTTTTCTTTGCGGCTTCTGCAATCGATTGCGGATCCTTGTAGTAAGCATTCATTATTTTGCCGACCTCATTAGCACCGAGCAGGTTGCGGCCCTGCATCCAATCAAGTATGCGCCGCTTTTGCAGCAAATCCGCCTGGATTTCTAAAACGGTCATTCCCGTATGCAAATTCAGCTCTGCAAAAACCCTCGAGCTTTCGTTGACTTTCTCGAATACATCCGTCCTGGGGCGCCATTTGAAGAGCGTATTCAGGTTCAGGCCAGCGGATTCCGTGGATCCCTGCGTGAGCTCTGAAATCTCATAAGTCCGCCTGATCCCTTTCCTCCTATCCCTATATTGCACAACTATCAACTGCAATGATTCGAGCTCCAATTTGGGGATTTCAATTGGTGGCTCAATAAGCCTGCGCACAACTTGCGCTGCCGTATCCGCATGAATGGTCGCATACACCGCATGGCCGGTGTGCATGGCTTCGAACATTACCTCCGCCTCGCGCTTCCTTCGCACCTCCCCCACAATTATGCGATCCGGCCGCATCCGAAGGCTTTCCATCATCAAATCCAGCATGGATACCCTTCCTTTTCCCTCGGGATTCATGCCCCTTGTGAGCAGAGGCACCCAATTCCAGTGCAGGTGCTGCGGCAAGGAGAGCTCCCTTGTATCCTCAATTGAAATGATCCTTTGTGAAGGCGGAATAAGCGCGGTAAGCGTGTTAAGTGTGGACGTTTTCCCGCTTGCAGTGCCTCCTGAAACGAGGATGTTCATCTCATATTGGACTGCGAGCCACAGGAACGAAGCCATTTCGGAATTCATTGTATGCGTTTTTCCATCAATCAAGCTCGATACTGTCCAGGGGTTTCTTGCGAATCTGCGGATTGTAATCGTATTGCCATTTGATGAGATCGGGAATAGCGTCGCGGATACCCGGTCCCCGGATACAAGCGCCGCATCCAATATCGGCGCGAGCAATGAGATCTCCCTCCCGCTTTTCCTTCCGATTTGGGATGCATAATTGTAGATTTCCTCCTCATCTTGCAGGTGCAGGTTGGTTTTGAGCCATCCGTAAGTCCTGTGATAAACCGAAATGGGTTCTGATGCGCCATTTATTGCTACCTCTTCCAGGTTATCATCGGCCATCAGCAATTCGATTTCGCCAAGCCCGTACATCCTGTGCAGCAGTATTCCTGCGATCATTCCCTTCTCCTCCTGCGGCATGGAGGGCAATTCCTTCTGGATCAAATCAAGGCTCGCTTTGTAGAACCTTTCCTTAAGTGCCGCGAATTTATTCTTATCGACGATCTCATCGGTTTCAACAGGCTGGTTTTTTGCAAGCGTGTCGCGGAGGTAATTCAGGAATTTTTCGGTGTATGCGCAAACCTTCGGGTGATCCAATGCATAAAGCGGGCGGCTCGTGTCGTGCACCTGCCAGATCTCCACCTTTGCCGGCACGTTGTTCGCCTGCATGTCGTACTCCATAAGCAGCTTTTCTCCCGTGACTTTTTCAGCCATTGGCTGCTGGAGCTTCGCCTTCAATTTCAAGGTGGGCCGTGAGAGGATGTTGACCGGGTAGTTCGCCTCGATTATCCCCTGGTCCTGCAGAATTTTTCCGATGCGTTCGACTTCGTTTGTGCTAAGGCCCAATTTGCCCGCGAGCCCCTCGAAACTGGCTTCCATCCCCTCCTGCTTTTCTATCAGTTCGCAAATTTCCGTGATTTTGGTGCGCAAAAGCCAGCCGTGATGCAATTCCACGATGGGGGAATGTTTAAGCTGATCGTGCGCATTTTTCTTCATCTAGGCTCACATAGCAACTAATCGCGGCTGATATAAAAAGCTGACGCCCGATGGGGGGATATCCCCCTACCGCGTGTTACGTAGAGCTTCGCCCTACTAGCATCCAAAAGAGCTTTGGATGTCGCCGCCTCCCCCCTAACTTGATTTGCAATTTTATTGCACGTGTTACGTGGAGCTTCGCTCCACTTACGCTAGAATGCTTATCATTCGTCGCGTTACGCAGAGTTCGCCTCTGCTAATGCCCGAGTTGCCTTTCAACCCGTACATTGCCCCCACCCCCCAACTAGTTTTGCGAATTGATCTCCTCCTGCCAAATCATCGCCACCCCCCTGCCCAATTTTCGAATACTTATTTAAACCGCATTCCGTACTGGATTCATGCCTGACATGAGATCGCAATTAAAAAAGGAGCTCGGCAGCCTGCCACAACACTACATAGTGCTGCTGGTTTCAAATTCGAAGGATTACATGCAATCAAATTATGCAGCGATGAGGCTTCTGATGGAGGCCGAGGACGCAGCCGGCATATATGTGACATTCAACCGTCCTTACGACAGCCTCGCCGAAGTGCTCAAGACGGAAAAAATCGACCTCGAGAGACTGTACTTCCTGGACCTGATCACGCAGTCGACGGGAAAACGGGGCGAGAGGACTGAAAACTGCATCTTCCTGCCCTCGCCGCGCAACCTCACGGAGCTCAGCATAGCTCTCACGCAGCTCATCGAAAGGATGGAGCAAAAGAATCGCTTTATATTCATGGATTCATTATCTACAATGCTGATCTACAACTCCGCCGGCACCGTTGCGCAGTTCACGCATTTCCTCGTGAGCAAGATGCGGCTTTGGCAGGTTGGCATGGTGCTGGTTTCATTGGAAAAGGAGACGGATCAGAAATTGATTGATGACCTGAGCCAATTCTGCGATAAAGTGATCAGGCTCGGAAAGTAGGCGAAAAATGAGATGCCACCGGACAGCGTAATTTTTTTCAATGCCATCACGATACTGGTATCCTTCTTCGCGATCGTATTCGTTTACCGCGCCCGCACCAGGTTTGAAAAGGGCGAGTTCCGCAGGATAGTCGAATGGATCTATTACACCGCGGTGCTATTTTTCTTTTTCCAGGTGATTTTCAACGGCCTAAGCTATATCGCAAATTTCGACATTTTCAGTTATATCGGCCCCAATTTCCTGGAGAACTACCGCTCCCTTTATTCCACCGTGATCGCTCTTTGCTTCATAAAAATCACATGGGAAATAATGCGGTTCTCCAAAATCTACGGGTTTGCGAAAGTGGACGCGGATTTCTTTGGCAAGAAGAAAAAATGAATCAGTTTTCCGCAATGATCAATGCGCCTAGCCTGTACTCGCCGGTAAATTCGGTTCCCACCGGCAAATACGCATACTCCGGGAGAGTTGAGAGGGATGTGATATTCAGGCCAAAACTCACCTGCATGCTGTTTGGAACGATTTTCATCGAATAAGCGTATCCATCCGCGAGCCCGAAGCTCATGTTCAGATATTTCCCGCTTTTTGTGCTCACCCAGAATTTGCTCTCGGAATCGGGGCTGATGAAAACGGATTGGTCGGCGCAACTGCCAACTGCGACATGGATCCTTATTCCCAGGCTGCCCGGAACAAAATTGCTCCAGCCGCAATCCCCGAACTCCTCCCCATCCGCATTTTGGAGCACAACCGAGTATTCCCCAATTCGATTGCTTCCCTTGAAAATGGCCGTTTCCTTGGCCAGCGACCCGTAGGAATAGTTGAAATCCGCCCCACCAAAATAGATGAATGGGGCGTTATCGAAGGCGCTTAAATCCAGGAATAGCCTTCCTCCCAAGTTGCTCTTATTTGCATACGCATTTTCAACGAAATTCTTATACTCGGATAATTCCTTTTGGGGATCCGCATAACCCAGCGGCAGCGTATCGCCGATTGAAATGAGCGTATGCGTTGAGCTCCGCGATAGTGCAACCCCCCCAATCTGCAGAAAACCAAGCAGATCACTTGAAATGTCATCTGCAATGAATGAATATTTCTCCATCTTCGAATTCCCGAGCCGTGCGCTCTCGCGATCCGCCATGTTCCCCGCATGGAAAATCGCCAGGGACAGGATTAGCATGAAGAACGCTCCGAACAACAATGCGAAAAATATCCCCTTTTTCATACCGTTCACTTATTGCATGCCCTCATTTCCGCCAAATATTCCTCCGAAGATGCCGAACCCACGACGATGCTCCGCCTTGCGACCGAATAGTCGATGCACCTGCAATTTTCCTCGGCAATTATCGCATCGCCAGAGGGCGGTTTCATGATGGAAATGCGGTAACAAATGTTGTTTGGGATGATTTCAGCGAATTTCCTTATTGGCGCCGGATCCGAATTTTTCACTGCAATTCCAAGCACGCCTCCCTTTTCCATTGCCAAAAGCGCATCCTGTGAGATTTCCAATGGCGCATTGCCAATCGCATTTCCCCTCGGTGCAGCAGTGATAATTGCAAAAGTGCTCGTCATGAGGGCGAAAGCTATGAGCAGTGCTAGCAGCGCATCCAGGCTGAAAAATACGCCCCTTCTCATTTTTCCACCCATAGCCGAAGGTTCACCATTACCGGCTGGTCATCCAGAAGCGCCAGGCGTTGCACGGAAACCACCGTCCCGGTTTTTGTTTGTGCCACTCCCGCCTCATACAATTTGAATTGGGATTGGTTGTAAATTGAGATTGAAAAATTGCTGGCCGGAAGATCGAGTGCAAGGATGCGCTTCATCAAATGGTAATTTTCGGAATCCGAGTTCATAATCTCCATGAGCCGTTCCATCTTTTCCCTATTGAGCGCGTTCCTTCCTGCTGCAATTCCCACTGATTTCACATTTGAATCCGTAAAGGCGAGGTAGTCCCAGTTGGAAGGGTTTCCCGGAGTTTCCAGAAGCTGCGAAATTGCATTATCGGCGGCGATTTTCAGCTCCCTCTCCCCTTCCTGGGCATTTATTGAGGCAGCAACGCTATCCGATGTATAAAGCGCCATCGCAAATATGAAAACCAGCAGTGAAACTGCAAAAATAAAATCAAATGAAAAAAGTTGTCCGCGCATTCTTATCACTGTATTGAAATTCCTCCCCCGATATTCGTGAACGTGATCCTGGAGCCCTTCATCGGATCCAGATTCGTCGGTGAAACCGCACTGGTGGCGACCAATTCGGATGCTGTTGCGCCGCCCACTGCGATCTCCACGCGCCTGTTAGCAACTGAAATGGAATAATCCTCCCCATCATCCAACTTTTGGGGCAGCATCGTGCTTGCGGAGGAGCCGTTGCCCGCCTGCAAAACGGAGTTGATCTGCTTTGCAATGTTCTCCGCGAGCGCTTTCGCCTCCGTCTTTTCCCTTACGATCTGCACGCTCTCTGATTTAGAAATGTAAAATTGGAACAACGACAGGAAAAGCACCAGCATGATCCCGACTACGACCATCAAGTCGAAGCTGAATTGCGCCCTACCTGACATAGAACCCTCTCGTTGAAGTGATATCCATGGATCCTGAATTAGCGATTATGCTCAAGGAATGCGGATTATTTGCACTCAAACCGCCAAAGCCTAAATTGAATGTGTACGTGCCGTTGTTTAGATTGGTTATTGCGGGCGAATAGCTCAAACCATCCCGCAAAACCCGGATGCTGCTCCCTTCCTGCAGCCCCGCCACGCCGATTCCTTTCAGATTTGTAACTGTTGCGGATACGAGCGCATTCTCGGTAGCGGCATAAGCGCCCTTCGTGGGCACCAATGCAAGCTCGATTTTCCACACGTCCGAATTCCCGCTCCCGACATGGAAACTTTTCTTCCCAAGCGCGCCAGAAAGCACCCGGATAATCCAATCGCCTGAATTTGCGAATTCCGGAAGCTGATAAACCCCGCGGTAAATCCCGCTTGAAATTGAAACTGAATTTTCTTGCAGAACCAAGCTCGAATTTGAAACCGAGATATTTGCCCCCGCAGCCTGCAACCACGGCTGCTCATCCCTGTCGAATAATTTTACCTCATAAAACACATTCCCGCAAGCGGCAAAAGCGGGCTTGTTTACTGTCACCGAAGGCTGCTTTATGATGATGATTGTCTCATTGCTTAACCTTGGCAAGTAGGTAGCGAGTGTGCAGCTCACATTGTAGGCGAGCATTCCTGAAGCGCCAAAAAGCCTGCCGTACTCGAACAATCTGCTCCCGCTATTGTAGCTCATCGGGCTGAAAGTATACCCCTCATCTTCAAATGCGATCTCGCAGCTTGCTGTGCTTAATGGCAATCCGGTGTTTGCATCGGTATAGTTTGCATAAAATGAAATGGTTTCCCCCGTGTACGCCAAAATACTGCCGCCTTGAGGCTTAGTCTGGTCCCAAATTTCGAGCCTCGAATTTGACTGCAATGTGGTATGGGTTATTTTATATTCCAGCCAATCCTCCGAAACATTCGACATGCCCGTGTCCGTATTTGGCGTGTAGAACCTGATTCTGATTCTCCTTTTTCCATCCGTGCTTATGAACTTTTGCGGGCTTGAGGTGATAACGCAATTCCAGTTCTGCCAAATATTTGCAGGAATGGCCGCTGGCGGAGTGCAGCCGGTGCTAGACCAGCTGCTGGAGCTGAAATCGTATATTTGCATTGCCGGCATCATCACTGAGTCGGATCTAAACCGCAATGAAACATTAATTTCCGTTATGTCATTCAGGTTTGCCGGCGTTGCGATTGCAGTGGAGTTGTGCCAAACCCCGAACGCGTACTGTTTTTGATCCTTTTTCAGTACTAGCGATGCCTGGTCCCAATAATTGTTAATGATGGGCCTGCCGGCAACCGGCGTCACGATGTAATTATAAAGGCGTATCGAATATGCCCCGGATTGCGAGAAATTGTTTATGCCCACGGGGATGCTAACGCGCGTATAGCCGCTGCTTGAAAATACCGTGCTATTCGTCCATAGCAGCACCTGCGATCCGTCGGGCCTGATTAGGAATATGGATGCCGTATCCGATATCGGCGCAATATCGTAATTTTTATAGAATGAGAAATTCAGGCGTGCTTCGGCGGGAATTGTGCCGTCCCATTCCGCGCCCGCATTTGTCAGGTTCCCATAAACCGTGAAGCTGGAAAAACGGCTATTGTCATTAACTTCGAACGCCCACCTGCCCGCCTCGGCATCCCCCCCGGTGGGCAAGAAATTCGAGCTCGCCCGGTTGCTCGGATCTATTTCCTGGTAGGCCCAATCTGCCCCGCTCCCTCCGGTAAAATTCCCATTCAAAACCAGTTCGGTTGCTGTGATTTCATTGTTCGTCTGTGCTTCCGTGATATTATGAGCCGCGCCATCAAGTGCGTTTATGAAGCCGATGTTCGAGGTTGCAGTGCCGTTTGTGATGTAGGGGCTGCCATCCTGATTGTAAGTTGCGACCGCTGCTGAAATGGGATTGGCTAGCAAAAGCATTCCGAGGACAAATGCAATCTCGCTAATTTTACCCATATGCTTTTATCACGTGCAAACCGTTATCCCGAAATTATCCGTTGTTATTTTCGTTTTTCCGCCTGCGGCTCCAGTTGCCCTGACAATGTACCCAATTGCGACATCGATCCCGCCCGAAAGCATCGTATCGTTGAAACCGCCAGTGGAATTTGTAAGCAGCTCTTTGGGATAGCCTGGAAGCGAGAACGCATCAGCCGGGTCCCTGACATCCAATGTAAGCTGCGTTCCAGGATCCCAATCCGCCCCCTGGAAAAGGATCTGCTCTCCGGGATCGAAAATATCCTTTTGCTGGGTGTAAGAGCTCGACGAGTATGTATTGATTTCAATCATCGAGACGTTCGAGCCGCCGGCTGATGGGGGGCAAACAGACGGCGAGCAACCTTCGGGATAAACCGAGATTACGATGCTTGTTGTCAGGTTGTCCCCGCTGCTTCCATTCGCCTTCAGGCTGCCGGAGTACGATCCAAGTGCGCTTGCTGATGCGGAAATATCCAAAACAATTTCTTTGTTCTCCCCCGCATTCAATGTGAATATTCTATCCCCTAAGTTCGCAAATGCGACTGTAACCCCCGAAGAAGCAAAACCCAGTTCCAAGTTTACGAGAATGGGGTTCGCGCCGATATTGGTGTAATTTACTGAACGTGTAAACGCAGTATCCGGTTTGGTGCTAACCGAAATCAATGTTGTGCTGACCGTCAGATTAGAAAGCGCGCCAACAGCAACGCAATCGTCCAGCGATTCGACGGTGATTGAGTATTTTCCCGGCTTATTTGGCATGAGGGAATTCGGGCATAATTTTGCTTTCGTGTTTGCGGACGCATCGCTTGCCCCGCCCTGCGCAGCAACGCGGATATTGATCGAGTTTTGCGATATTTTAGTCAGCAGCGTCCCTTCCGGCAGTGTCACCGAAACCCGCCGCTTGGAGCCCACGCCTTCGATATAGACCGAATCCGCCGCATTTGCGAGATCGATTGCCGAGCCCTTCGCTATTGAAAATGCGAGAGCGGCCTGCGAGTCCCCGATCCGCTGCTGCGAAGCATAAACCGCGAACCCCAGAACCACTATCCCCGCTGCTAATATTATTAACAGCTCTACCCCGGACTGTGCCTTTAGGCCCCTCTTCCACATATAATTAGGCAACTGAATCAGGGAATATAAACGTATTGAACGAAATTTGAGACGGAAAGAGGCTTCATTATGCTTAATATATTTCGCCTTTCATATTGCCTTGGGGAATTTGCATGGCGACATCCATGAAAGGAAGGCCGATAGCGGAATCGCTATTTGAAATACATTCTCCCCATGTGTTGCTGGACCCGAAATCGGAAAAATTTAAGGAAGCTGAAGATAAGTACAACCATGACCCCTGGCTGCTTTCCAAGGCCGTTTGCCATGCGCTGTACTGCGGGTTGGCCGGAGTCGAAACCGAACGGCGTGAAGGAGAGCGGCGCATTTCAAAGGGGTGGCGGTATAATTTTCGGATTTTTTCCCGGTTATTCAATCGCAGGACAAGGGATCCGCATGGTTATGGCGACAGATATCTTACGAATATATCCCATACTTTCGAAGGCCCCGTTTACGAAATTCTCCGGGGCGGCGGCTTTCACAAGAAGCCCCGGGAAGAACCAACGGCTTTAAAGGCGTACCATGATTACCAAGGCCGTGAATTAGACCGGAATTATTTCAGGTATAAGAACCATTTAGTGGATACTTTTATGACCCGGGCCGAGAAATATGACCCGGGATCCGAAGGCCTCAGAAAACTGTTGAAACGCACCTTGGAAAATGCCGTTAAAAGCGGAACGCAATTGCGGACACAATTCCCGGAATTGGCCAAGGTATTGTATGAACATGCGAGAAAAAGCCGTAAGGGCGGAAAAGCCTGACTTATTTCCTCTCCAGCCCTCCGAACACCGGTTGATTGGGATATAGCTCAATTCCATTCTGCTTGAATTCGAAGGGCACAATCAGGTTGCTGTGCGCGACCCCGCGCATTTTCACGATTTCAATTGCCTTCTGGCGTTCATCCCCCTGCCTGATGTTGTAGAGGTGGATCAGCCCGTCCGAAAGGAAGCCAAGCCCGAACCTTGCCCGAATTTCGCCGCCGCCAATTGCCCTTGCTTCTGACGTCAATAATGTTGTGCAGCCCCATTTCTTGAGCAATTCGAGCACTTTGATGATTCCCAGCTTCCGCTTGTAATCCGTATCGAAAATCAGCGCAAAGGAGGTGATCGAATCTATCGCGAGCCTCTTCGCCTTCATATCCTTAATGGTATCCTCGATGATTTCGCCTTCGAGGATAAATCTATCAATGTCGTGGGGCGGATATTGCAAAACCAATAGTTTCTGCTGCTCCTCCAATTTTTCAAGGTCCCATCCGTACCTCAGCATGTGCCTGAATATCTCGTCCTTTTTCTCCTCGAAGGTAAGGTAAACCCCGGGTTGGTTGTAAATCGTGGCGCCATTGTACAAATACTGCATCGCAAAAGTGCTTTTTCCCGTGCCGGTGTCCCCCGCAACCAGGATCACGCCGCCTTTTTCGAATCCGCCCTCTATCAGCTCATCCAGCCCCGGTATGCCCGTTGGAACCCTATCGGGCATCGCAAAGCTTGCGGAAATTTCCTGGTTCCTTCCCCTCTGCCCGACTCCGAACAAATCCAATTTCCTCAAATCAAGCCTTTTGATTGTTTTGCCTGCAGCCTTAGCCATTTCCACCAGTCCGGATTGATTACAATCGCCCCATATATAAATGGTTTCAGTTGGGCTGTGCGTCAGGCCAATTTATTCCAATTTTTCCCAAAGTGGAAATGATTATCTTTTTTTAGATTTGAACATTCATTCATCGCCGGGCCTTTTTTCGCGATTTTCAATCAGCTTGCATTTCATTTCAAGCACTATTTTGCCAGCAACCAAGAAGTCGATCCTGCTTTCCGAGAATTTTCCCCCAAGTTTTGATGTTTCGTCCTCCACTTCCATTTCGATTCCGAAAAGCGCCGCAATTTTCCCCCCTTCCGCATCTTCGGCAATAATTTTCAAATTTTTCGGAATCCTCCCGCTTCTTTCCGGCAGATTTACCCCCAGAACCATCAGCTCCCCATCCATCCAGCCTTTCCCCTCGTCGTAGAACTGGATCAGCGCCGGGTTCCCCTTTTTCTCATAGATGAAGGCAATCCTTATGCAGCCGAATTTCTCCGCCCTTGCGCAGATTTCATCTACCGATTTCTTTCCCCTGTTCTCATACTTCGCATTCAGGATCAGCGAGAGCAATCTGCCAAATTTCCTTGTAAGCTGCGAGGGCTTCCTTCCAGTTGAAATGTAAATCTGCGGCATGGCATACGCACTGCGGCAAAGTTTAAATCGTTGCTTGTAAACGGCACCGGGGGATTGCGCAACCTTTTAAGTATTTCATTGGCTTAACTTATTCCGATTTTTGCAGGGATGCCGGAGCCTGGTCAAACGGGATGGACTCAAGGAACCTCTTTTCTTCCGAAGAAAAGACGTTCACGAGAAAAGAAGCCTTCGCTCAAAATCTTTGATTTTGCGCTCGGGCGGTTTTTGGGAGATCCATTAGCCTCAGGGCTTGCGTGGGTTCAAATCCCTCTCCCTGCATTTGACACCTTGAGGGGGGGATATCCTCCCCTATTTGTCACGTAGAGTTTGCCTCCACTAATGCACGAGTTGCCTCTCAACTTGTACATCGCTTCCACCCATCCCCTTAATTGGCCCTGCGAATTGGTTTGGAGGTAGGCGGAGCCTTCCTTGCAAAGGGGCAGGGCCTGCATGGCCAAGAAGAGATGCTCTTCGCAGAAGTGGCTGCCCCTGCAAATCCCTCTCCTTGCATCCTGATTTTTTTCTTTTCTTTGCAAGGCTAGGGGTGTGAATGCCCGAATTGCCATTCAAGGATTTCACAAACGCTTTTAGACTTTCTTGACGTTCTTTGCACGAAGCCCGCGTTCGCTTGTCTCGACCTCGTATTCCACTTCGTCGCCGATCGCGAGCACTCCGCCGCCTTCAATTGCGGTGCTGTGCACATACACGTCCTTGCCGTCATCGCCCGTGATAAATCCGAAACCACGGCCGGTGTTAAACATCTTTACTTTTCCTTTCATTATATCACCATATTAGCCAATATTTATGAACCGCATGCTTAATAATATTTTTCTATGCGCCCTTTGGCCGAAACATTCCGCCAAACAGCTAAAAAACGCGCATATTTGGCGTATGGCCCCTGGCAATCCCGTCGCAAAAAGTTGTCTCATTTGTCAATACCTTCTTTGCGGAACAGGAGGCCTTCGAGGCATATTCGGGTTGGGGGGCAGCCAGTAGCCGTATACGGTTCCGATGATTATCGGCAGGAAATCCATTTTGCCGAATAGGATTATGTGCCCAAGAGTGAGCATCACAAGTGACATTATGGTGACCATCGGCAGCCCTTCGGTTACCGTAAGGTCCCACGGATGCCTTGCAATATATGCGCCGAACGCGCAGAATACGCCCGCAGACGCACCTGAGATCGGTATGAGCGATTCGGTTCCGAAATAAACGGAAAGCAATCCCAGATTGCCCGCGATTGCGCCGAGAATGTATATCGTCGTGAAATGGCCCGTCCCGATTTCCCTTTCAAAATCCTTGAACATCACGACGAACATTACGACTATCAGCAGGAACATCGGGTTCTGGATCAGGAAAAATGTCGATATGTACATCAGCGGCGGCTGTGCGACCGCGGGGTACCCTAGGAATACGAGGTAGGCTATCGCGTATGCCTGCACCAGGTATTCCGTAAGCATGATTTTGTTATTTTGTTATAGAATAAAAACAAGCTGGAACAGTTAAAAACCCGCAGCCCCTAAACAATTCAAGGGTAAAATAATGCTCTCCATCCTTAAGGAGCTATTAAAGCCCACAGCCGCAAAACTACTGCTGTTTTTGTTTCTCGGGGGGTATTTCACGTTCCTTAATCGATATTGCAATCCGGTACTTCAATTCCTGCTTAATCGTGCATCGCTATGAAAAAATCCCGAAGCAAAAATAAAGCAAAAATAAGAAAAATTATGCCGAAAAAAATGCGGGGGCAGAAAAGCCGCCGAAAAAATGATCTGGAAAAAAATAAACCTAAAATTAGGGATGAAAAAAAGGAGGTGTCAGTTATGGAGCATGATTTCACGAGCTACCTGAGCGTTTTCAGCTGGAGGTACGGCTCGCCGGAAATGAAAAGATTATTTTCCGAAGTTGAGAACCGCAAGAAATGGCGGAGGGTCTGGCTTGCGCTTGCAAGGGCGCAGGGCAAAGCAGGCATCATTGATGAAAAAGCGCTGAAGAAAATCGAGGAGAACATCAACAACATCGACATTGATGCGGCCCACAAAATTGAGCGGGAAATCAAGCACGACCTGATGGCGGAATTGCGCGTTTTCGCGGAGCAGAGCGGCGAGGCCGGCGGAAAGCTGCATTTGGGCGCAACAAGCATGGACATCGAGGACAATGCGGAAGTGCTCAAGATGCTCGAGGGGATAAAATTTTTGAAAAAGGGGATCGTTGCATGCCTGATTGCATACCGGAAGAAAATCAAGCAATACAAGAACTTCCAAATCATTGCGCAAACCCATCTTCAGACGGCGGAGCCATCCACCCTGGGCTACAGGTTCGCGATTTATGCGCAGGACCTGATGCTCGACATGGAATTGCTGGATGACATGGAAAAATTCGTCAAGGGCAAGGGCTTCAAGGGTGCGGTTGGCACCTCCGCAGCGTACGAAAAATTGCTCAAGGGGAAAATGAGGCCCGAGGAGATGGAAAAGATGGCGATGCAGGAGCTGAAGCTGCAATCATTCGAGGCGACCACGCAGACCTACCCTAGAAAAATCGACTTTTTGGTGCTCAGCGCATTGGCTTCCATTGCGGCTAGCATGCATAAATTCGCATTTGACATGCGCATCCTGCAATCGCCCTTCATTTACGAGCTTGCGGAGCCTTTTGGCGATAAGCAGGTCGGAAGCTCAGCGATGCCCTTTAAGAGGAATCCCATCAAGGCTGAAAGGGTTTGCTCGCTTTGCAGATTCGTATCCGCCCTCCCCGCAGTGATGTGGAACAATGCGGCAAATTCGCTGCTCGAGCGGACGTTGGATGATTCCGCGAATAGGAGAATTGTGATTCCCGAGGCATTTCTTGCAGTGGATGAATCATTGAGAATAACCGTTGCAATTATTGAAGGCATGGTGGTCAACGAGGCGCAGATCAAGAAGAACCTGGAAAGGTTCGCGCCATTTGCGATGACTGAGGTGCTGCTTGTTGAGCTCGCAAGGAAGGGCGCGGATCGGCAGAAGATGCACGAGCTCATCAGGGAAATAAGCATGATGGCCTGGCGGGTTGTGCAGGAAGGCAAGGAAAATCCGCTTCGGAAATTGGTGGCCGAGAACAAGGCGGTCTCCAGGTTCATGAATGAGGCCGAGATCAAGGATATATTCAATACGAGATTTCACATCGGCAACGCAATTGACAAGTGCGAAAAATTCGATTCCCTGATATCCGATAAAATCAAGCATGAGGCCGCCGCAATCAAGAAGGGGACGGACTTTTAAACCATTCCCGCATGTTTGTATGGGTGAAGGCGCATGAGGAAGAGTGACCTGTTTTACATCGGATTTTTACTTTTGATCCTGGTGCTGCTTGTAGGCTATTTATTCCCCCTGGGCGGCCTTACCCGGGTGGAGCACGGAATTGTCAAGGACCTTCGAAGCGAAGGATTCGGGATGCGGGATTTGTTTGCCGTAATAGTTCTCACTGCGATGGTGATGGGCTTCATATTGATGCTGCGCTTCAGGGCCCCGAAGGGCAATATTTCCCAATATGACGTGACAAATCTCCATCCTATATGGGCGGATGTTGTCAAGGCCGATGGCACCTTGCAGCCGGATTCCGGAAAACGGCAAAAAAGATTCCTGATGCTGGTCCTGCTCTCCGTTCTTGCAATGGCAATCATTGTTTACGTGCTCGGATTCTTTGAATACACCGACATAACGGACATTTCGCTCTCGATCGCGCTCATTGCGATGATACTGTCCTTTTTTGTCCTGTTCGTGCTTTTTTCCGTGCTTCTGCTCAAGATCGCCCGCAGGCTCCTGAGGGAAGGCGAGGAGTTTGAGAGCCGGATATTGCACGTCTACAAGGAAGGGCTGCTGTTCTTCAACCATTTCCTGGAATGGGGCAAGATCAAGAACATGGAGTACCCGCTCGCATTCCATCTGGCTGAACGCATTGGCGTGCTGCCGCCGGAAATGAGCCCCGCAGGCCCCACCACCACCTTGCGGATAAAGGACCTGAAGGGGAAGGTGTACTACGTCCAAGTGGTTGATAGGGAGGGGCTTGGCAAGGCGCTCAATAAATTAGGAAAGGCGCACCTGATGAAATAGTCAGCAGCCAATTTGGAAAATCCGGAACCTTTGGCCATCGAGCACCTGATCGTATACTGGAATATACTTCGGGTTATTTATGAAAGCAATCGCGTTTGCGTGGTAAATCGATTCCTCCTGCGGCCCCAGGAAAACATACTCCGCATTGTATTTTTTCGGTATTTCGCATTCCGCGGTTTGGAAATACCTGTTCATGTCCATTTCCTGCGGCATTTTGCGCTTGTCAAGCCCATGCGAGTACAAATACCACCGGAGCCCCAGCACGGTCTGCCTCCCGGTCAGGGATGGCACCACATGCGTATGCGCATCGCTTGTTATCCATATTGCTGTCGCAGGCGTGTTCTCCTTGATCCAATCCGCAATTAGGAAATCGCGTTTCCAATACAGCACCGGCCTATCCCCATGCCACCAGACTAGCGTGATCGCCCCGGAAAATACCGCAAAAAATATCAATGCAAACCCAAATGCGCGCATCACTTTTTTCCTGTTGACAATGATTTTTCCCAGGGCAATCGCTGCGAACAAGCATATGAACATGAAAAACGGCCCGAAGAATTTTATAGTATCCCAATCCCACGGCGCCAACTGGTAAAAATTGCCGATTACGAAGAAAAGGAACGCCGGAATTGCGAGGACACGCAGAATGTTCGGTGCGAAAACGAGCCCCAGCAATGCGAGAGGCAGAATCAGCCCGAAATTCCTCAGCCAGTAAACTGCAGAATCGACAAGTGTAATGGGGCCAGTCTGCATCCAACCCACCCTGTATTTTATGACGTCCGCTCCGCTCACCTGCGAGAACATGAACATTATCTGCGGAATTGCGAAGAGTAGCGAAGGAATTATGAAATAAAGCCACGTCTTTAGCGCGCTCTTTTTTTCCGGCGCGATGAACATCGAGTAGGCAAAAGCGAACGGCGAAAAAACAGCGGCAATAAGGAACGAATGCCCGTGCACAAGCGGCAGCAGGCCCAATATTGCTCCCGCAAAAAATAATTTTGAGCGGTCCGGTTGCTTAATTGAGAGCAAGACCAGCAAATAAAAAAGCACCGAAAGTGAGATTCCCATGATTGCCGAGCGCTGGGGGATGAATGTGGAAAAGATCTGGTTCATGAATTCAATCTGGAACAGCCCCTCATGGATTGCAAATCCGTATGGCACATTTTGCGGATCAATATGGGAGTACGCCTTCGGTGGGTGGAGCAGGAAATTCAGCGGGTCATTCGTTGCAAACGCATCCTGCAGCGCAAAATACCCGCCCCAATTCCCGTTGAAGAGGAACAGCAGCACCAACGCCATTCCAACAACTTTTTTCTTGGTAAGCAGGCAACCTAGCAAATACAGGAATGCGATCAATGCGAAGTAGAATATCGCATGCGGAATCAGCAGCGCTTCGAACAGGCCCAAACCGCCTTTTATCAGGATGGCCGAGAGGAAATTGATCATGAACGGGTATGCCAAATCCGCATCGATAAGGATGGGGTATTTTGGGGGGAAATTCGGCCTTTCGGTAAAGGAATAGATCACACCCAGATGGAAAGGCATGTCTCCCCAGATATTTGCGCCTGCGATCATGTTGCCGCCATCCTCGATATGCGGCAGCAGCCGGAAATTCAGGTAAATCAGTATTGCAAATATGAATAACACGAAGATCAGGCCGGTGAGGTCGTGCGCAATGCGGATTTTCTTATGCCTGTAGAAGCGCAGGAAACCCCCCAGCAGTATCGCACTCGAAAAAAGTATGGAAATTTCGCTCAAGCTGCCAAATGCCCATGAAAGGACGAACGTCAGCCATGTCGAGGCCAGAACGCCAAACCCTAACGCGAACGCAACCTTTTTCCACCAATCATCCAGGAAATGCAGGAAGCTGCTGCACGCTATGCCGAACAGGAAGCTGCACAGAATGAAGAATAAAGCGGTTATCATCCTCTGACCACGCAAATGGAAGTGCTATTCTGAAGCGAATCAGATTAAAAAGCATTTATTAAACCGCTGCGTAATTACCGCATGCTCCTATTTGCTGCATTCGTAATTGCGAGCGTCGGGTTGGGCTTGGCGCTTTCGCGTCTTGCGGAAATCAGAGAGGGCTTTACACAGCTCGCATTTAGCATCGCAACGGGGTTCATGGTTTCTTCGTTCATTGCGCTGATTATTTCATGGTGGCTTGGCAGCCTTTCGGCCTTGTCAATTATCTGTTCAATAGCGCTGCTAATCGTTGGCATATTCTTCCTCTCAAACCGAAAATTCGAATTTAACAAAGAAAAATTCGAATTCGGCATCGATAATATGGCCGCCCTGCTGCTATTTTTATTCATAGCGTTCCTTCATTTCAATAACGTTCTGGTGACGCAGCCTGACGGGCGGTTAACATCCCCGGAGGCAAGCTGGGTCGACTACCCGTTCCATCTGGGAATCATCAATTCGTTCGTCTACGGGGATAATTTCCCTCCCTACTACCCCATTTTTGCGAAAGCACCGCTTACCTACCCTTTTGTAATGGATTTTTTGACTGCTGTTTTCATGGTTGGGGGTGCGCCCCTTCGGGAAGCGGTCATTTTTGCAAATCTGCTGTTCTTCCTTTCTCTTGTTTTCGGAATAGCCGGCCTTGCGAAAAAAATTTCAAATAGCAGGACCGCAGCTGCATTTGCATTGATTCTTTTCCTTCTTAATGGGAATTTCGGCATTTTCTATGCCGTTCAGGATGCGCTCGCTTCAGGCGATGCTGCCCACTTTATTTTTGCCCCCCCGCACCCGTATTCGCACCTGCACCTGCTAAATTTCCATTTCATGAACATACTTACGTTTGTTTTCATCGCGCAAAGGGCGGGGCTGATGGGGTTCGCAATTTCGGCATTCTATTATTTGATAATTTATGGGCTGTTGGATTCCAGGGAGGATTTGCACTCAAAAAGGCGGCAAAGGCCCAAATTTATTTTAGCGGGCGTTCTGCTGGGTTCCTTGGTGATGGTCTACCCCCATGCATTCGTAGCGGCCTGCATCGTATCATTCCTTGCTGTATTGCCTTCTTTCATTAAATCGCCCAAATCGACCCTCGAAAAATGGTTCCCCCTCCTGATTTTCGCATTCTGCATCGCGCTTCCCCAGCTTGTTTGGGAGGCAAACGCGCTCAATCATAATTTAATCGAATACCAGTACGGCTGGATGACCTCCAACAAGGATGCGTCCGCAATTGATTTGGCGTCCTTCTGGCTCCAAAATGCATGGGTGCCCTTATTCCTTGCGATTCTTTCGCTTTGGAAATTCCCGAAGTACCGGAATTTTTATTTGCCCTTCGCGCTGATTTTCCTAATATTCAACCTTATCCGCATACAGCCGCAGGATTGGGATACGATCAAGCTGTTCCTACATTGGTTCCTGGCAACATGCATTTTAGGCGGAATTGTGCTTGCGGATTTGTGGAAACGATCCAACTATTTCAAGGCGCTTGCTATCCTTTTGCTCGCCATTTCAACTGCCGCAGCATTCATCAACCTTATTTGGTGGGAGAACGACGACCTGACCCTTTATCAGAAGGACGGATTTGAGGTCGCGCAATGGATTCGCGGGAATACGCCGCCGGATTCGATATTCCTAACCGGCGGCAGCCATGCCGATGTGGTTCAGTTCGCAGGCCGGAAAGTGGTCATGGGATTCGGAGGCCAGATCTGGACCCAGGGAATCAATACCGAGAAATACGGCATTTCCGAAAATGAAATAAGGCGCTTGTATGAAACCGGGGAATGCAATCTCGCAAAACAGCTCCAAGCCGATTATATTTTCTATGGTCCTAGTGAAGGAGGGATAAAACGTGCAGACTTTGAACACCTTCCCGCTTACAATAAGGTATACGACATGGATTTCGGGAATGGGAAAAGATACCAGATATTCAAAAATAACTGCTGAATGGGTTTTTTGAAGGCCCGGCTACAATTATAATATTGCGCATTTCAAGATATACCTGTTGATTTTGTATGCTTCGCCAGCCAATTGTTTGCGTACTTGGCCATGTGGACCATGGGAAAACCACTTTGCTAGATGGAATCCGGAATACTGCAATTGCCTCCAAGGAGGCCGGAGGGATCACGCAGCATGTCTCCGCATCCGAAATCCCGCTTGACGCGATTAAGGGCCATTGCGGCAACCTTCTAGGGAAAATGAAGATCAACCTGACGCTTCCGGGCCTGCTATTCATAGACACGCCCGGCCACGAGGCATTCGTGAACCTTAGGAGAAGGGGTGGCAGCATTGCCGACATCGCGATTCTCGTGATCGACCTGAATCAGGGAATCCAGAATCAAACCCGCGAGGCAATCGAAATCCTGCGCGAGTACAAAACACCCTTCGTTGTTGCTGCCTCGAAAATTGACGCGCTTTCGGGCTGGAGGCCGGTTCCCAACGCATGCTTTAGCGATACTTTCGGGGGCCAGAGGCAGGACGTGCAGGATCATCTCGACACCAAACTTTACCAGCTGGTTGGCCAGCTTTCAGAACTTGGTTTTTCAACGGAGAGGTTCGACCGGGTTGGCGATTTTACAAAGCAAATAGCGATAATCCCCGTTAGCGCCAAGACAATGGAGGGCATTCCGGAGCTTTTGTTGTTTGTTGGCGGGCTTGCCCAACGCTTTCTTGAAACGCAATTGGAAAGCAAGGAAAGCGCCCTTGGGAAGGGCAGCATCCTGGAAGTGAAGGAAGAGCGGGGTCTTGGAAAGACGTTGAACGTGATACTTTATGAAGGTATTTTCCATTCCGGCGACGAAATAATGTTCCTGAATGTGGATGCACATGTCACCCGCTGCAAAATAAAGGCGCTGCTCGAGCCCGAGGGCAAGGATAGGTTTGCCGAAACCAAGGAAGTCGTTGCCGCCAAGGGGGTCAAGATTGTGTGCGAATGCGCCGGAAGCGCTGTTGCAGGCTCATCAATTTTCGTCGTGAATAGCTCGACTGCGGATGAAACTGAGAAGCTGCTGCTGAAGGAAGTCAAGGAGATAGAGGTCGAAAGCGAGCAGACCGGGGTAATTGTGAAAGCGGATGCGCTTGGGAGCCTGGAAGGGATCGTCAAGCTGTTTGAGGCGGAAAAAATTCCGATCCGGAGGGCGACTATTGGAAAAATAGTGAAGAAGGATGTGCTGGAGGCTTCAAGCGTTGCCAAGCAGGACAAGTTCGCGGGCGTAATATTCGCCTTCCACACCGAAATGGAGGAGGGCGTGAATGCGTCCGCTGCGAATGAAAAAGTCAAAATCTTCGAGGAAAAAATAATCTACAACCTGATCATCAATTATAGGGAATGGAAAGAGCAGCTTATTGCGAAGGAAAGGAAGGAATCCTTCACAAGCCTCACCCTGCCTGCGAAAATTTTCCTGATGCCCGGCAATTGCTTCCGCGTGAACAACCCTGCGATTTTCGGGGTTGAAATCCAGGAGGGCCGGATCCGGAAGGAGAACTTGCTGATGAATGATAAGGGCGAGAAGATAGGCGAAATACGGAGCATCCAGGTTGAGAAGGAGGAGGTCGAGGAGGCGAAGAAGGGGCAGGAGGTCGCAATTGCTGTTGGCGGCATAACCTATGGCCGGCAGGTAAGGGAGAAGCAGGTGCTATATGCTGACATCAGCGCGGAAGAAATTGAAACCATTGAGAAAAAATACCTCCAATCCCTGAACGACGGCGAGAAGGCGCTTTTGCAGGAGATCAAGAAGATCAAGGGGTTGGTGAGTTTTTCGTTTTAAAAAAACGGGCGTTGTTTACCCTGTTTAATTCGGCATTCAAAACAATTAAGCTTTTTAACCCTCTCGGAATAACCCTTCCAGTTAGCATACCCCACGTGAACAGCGATGCCGTTTCGAAAATTCCTGAATTGGTTATCCGGCTTATTTAAAAGGCGGAAAGTTATCCGGCTCGGATTCTATGGCGCGCCGAACGCAGGCAAAACCTCCCTGGCAAACCGCATCTCCATGGATTGGCTGGGCGAACCTGTGGGGAAGGTAAGCGAAATCCCCCATGAAACTCGGGAAGTGCAAAAGAAGGAGCACGTGGTTGTAAGGGCGCACGGCCACGAGCTGATAATGAACCTGCTTGACATGCCCGGCATCGCAACAAAAGTGGATTACCGCGATTTCACCGCCTACGGCCTGAAGAAGGATGAGGCGCAGCAGCGCGCAAAGGAGGCGACGAAGGGAATCATCGAGGCAATCAAATGGCTTGAGAATGTGGACGCGGCATTGTTCGTGATGGATTCGACGGAGGATCCTTTCACCCAAGTAAACATCACAATCCTGGGAAACCTCGAGGCGAGGAAAATCCCCGTAATTATTGTTGCAAATAAAACGGACAGCAAGAAAGCCAAGCCCGAAAAGGTCAGGGAGGCGTTCCCGCAGCACCATGTGGTGTTTGTTTCTGCTTTGACAGGGGAAAACATGAATATGCTTTACGAGATGATTTCGAAGCACGCAAGATGAGAAAAATGGCCGGAACAATTGATTTATTGAAGCAGGGATTGGAGTTCCTTAAGCCTACTCTTGAGAAGATCTCGCTCGCGTTCTTCCTGTTGTTCATTGTATTTTTGGGGCTGCTGATCGACATCCCCGAATGGATTTACATCCCCCTGATGACGATTCTTGCATGGCCGCTCGTCGGCCTTGCACAGCTTTGCGGCCAATCCGATCTCGAGTGCCAGAATGCGGCGTCCTTCATCGGATTGATTTTGAGCCTCATCTATTGGTATCTGGCCGCGTGTTTCCTCAGCTGGGCGCTTGAAAACCCCGAGGAAAAAGAGGAGGAGTGAACAATGGCAGGACTTCAGATAGAATTCGTATCGGCGAAAACCTTGCATAACAAGGATGCGGATGACAAGGCAAAGTTCATCATGAACGCCGTGAAGCGCGAGAAGAAAATCATAATACTGGAAGAGGCGCTTACCCGGGAGGAGGAGCGCGTCCTCTACCAACTGACCATGGAAAACATCTCGCGCGATTTTCCCGGGATTGAAATCTCATCATTTGGCGAGGAATCCCCGAGTGTCAGGCAATCGCTCATAAAGATACTCGGGGGCAAAACCGCCGGCCTCACGATCATCGGCCCTTCCAATCTCGTCAAGCAGATCAAGAAGGACCCGGATAAGCTTCGGGTTTTCGCTGGCGGCTGAAATCAATCGGGAATTGGCAAAACATGTTTAATTGTCACTTAAGCCAACCCTTCATTAAAAATCAAATTATATATAAACCGGGAGTGCATACTTCAATGCGGCATTTCTGCCTGCAACAAATAGGTGAATTGGATGGACAACAAAATACTGGTTTTGGGGATAGTGGCTGTGCTGGTGATGGGATTCCTTGCGTATTCGCAGATCACCAAGACGGATGAAAAGGTTTACCGCATCGAGGCGCCAATCAACCTCATGCAGGATGCAAAGTCAGCTGTTTCCGACAAGGCCAGTGCAGTGGAGCTGACAATTTACCAGGTTGAGCCGACCTATTATTATGACTACTATAGCTCGGATTACCAAAGCTCAAACAGTATTTTCAACACCAACAATGGCGTCTCGCTGGTCAAGGAAATGCGCTCCGCCTTCCTGCCCGCAGGGCTGACACGTTTCCAAATGAAGGGCACAGCCCAGTTCCTCGACAGCACTTCGTTGAACCTGAAGGATTTGGGCGCGGGCGGCATAGAAGTATTGGAGCAGAACTTCCAGTACGATCTGGTAACAAACTACAAATTGATGGAAAAATACCTGGACAAGGAAGTGGAAGTCGAGTTGGGTCAGGACAAGGCAACCGGCCAAAGGGAAAAAATCAAGGGCAAGCTCATAAGCTTCATGGATGGGATCGTGCTCCAAACCGCGACGGGAATCGTCACCCTGAGCAATTATGAGAAAATTAATTACCCGGTTCTTCCGGAAGGCTTGATCACCTCCCCCACAATCGAATGGCTCCTGCAGAACAACAAGGAAGGCCAGCACGATTTCCAGGTTTCCTACCTCGCATCGGGCCTGAACTGGAAGGCGGATTACGTTGCTATCGCAAACAAGGATGATAATCTGCTTGACATCACCGGCTGGGTGAGCATCAAGAACCTTGCGGGTGCAACCTTTGAGAATGCAAAATTGAAGCTGGTGGCAGGGGACATTAATTTGGTCAAAGGCGCCGCGCCGCGCGCAATGTATGAAACGAATATGGATTATAACGGTAAAGCAGCGGCTGCACCACAATTCCAGGAGGAGAGCCTATTCGAATACCATCTCTACACCCTGCAGCGCCCCGCAACGTTGAAGAACAACGAGGACAAGCAGATAACGCTTTTCGATGCGAAGAATACGCCGGTGCAAAAGCAATTCGTGTACGAGGGCGGTTATGGGAACAAGAACGGGTATGATACCAAGGTGAAGACCAAATTGATCTTCACGAACAGCAAGCAAAACAACCTGGGGCTGCCGATGCCGAAAGGAAAAGTGCGCGTTTACAAGGCGGACTCCGAGGGCCAGCTGCAATTCCTGGGCGAGGACCAGATCGATCACACGCCTGAGAACGAGAAAATCCGGCTATTCCTGGGGAATGCGTTCGACATAGTTGCTGAAAAGAAGCAGACCGACAGGAAGGAGCTCGGGATCTGCTCATCGCAATATAGTTATTCCGTAGAGCTGCGCAACCACAAGAAAACGGATGTCGAGGTCGTGGTTCTTCAGAACGCCTATGGCGAGTCAAGCATCGTCTCCGAGAGCCTCAGGAGCACCAAGGAAAGCAGCACGCAGTACTCATGGAACGTTCCGGTCAAGGCGGATGGCAGCACAACCCTGACCTACACAGTTTTGGAGCGCTACTGCTGATTTTTTCCCCCCTTTTTTTGTTTTTTCCCGCCAAAATAGATAGTTTTAAATATCGCAATTGCTTAGCTGATTTATAAACTCTGCCTTTGGGATTCGCTTGGAAAAAAACGGCTACATTCTGGCAATTGCGGCGATAATTCTGTGCCTTTCCAGCGTTGCCGATGCCGATTTCAACGCGTTCCAGGTAAGTTTGTCAAACTCCTCTGTGAACACGATCGCCAGTTACAATATAACGCTAAATCACAGCATTGCGACCGACCTCACGAACATAACCATAATATTCCCTGCTGGATTCGTGGTCTCGTCCGCCAACGTTACGGGTGCCACGAACCTGCCTGCGAACGGCACCACCAATGTTACTGATCAGAATGTGACCTACAATTTCGATTCGTTCCCCGTAACCCCCGGCGCAAATATTTCCATCACGATAGCCAATGTGCTCAACCCCAATGTTACCTCCAGCTACTTGCTCGAGGCAGTCACATTCAATGAAACCACCCCGGAAAACGTGGCGGATCATGGCAATACGAGTTTCTCGATCACACCCGGCGCCGTATTCGCTATCCATGTGAACTATTCCATCTCCAACCTCGCCGCCGGGGTGAATTTCACCGGGAATGTCACCAGCACCGACCGTTTCGGCAACCTTGTAAGCGACACCTATAATTTCACGACTTCGGATTCCCAGGGGATGCTTCCGGCAAACAACTCCACTAACACATCCAATCTGGATTTCAGCCTCAAAACAGCTGGCAATTACACGATCTCCGTTCTGAGCAGGTCCAACTCGTCCGCAGCGAATACGACTTATTTCTTTGTCAGCCCCGCAAGCGTTGCATTTATCCGGGCATATTATTCCGCCACCGTAGTGCTTGCAGGGATTAATTTCACCGGAAATTTCACTTCCAGGGATGCGTTTGGCAATTACGTTAACGACACTTACAATTTCACTGTGGAAGATACGAATTCCACTTACCCCGCAAACATGACCCTTGCCAACAATACCAATGACACCTTCACCCTGGGGACGCCCGGCTCGAGCACAATAATTGCCTGGAGCATGAACAATGTTTCGGTGACCAACACGACAACCATCTATGTAAATAGCAATAGTGCCTGTACGATCCAGATAGTCCTAAGCGCCAACTCGACAACAGCAAATCAGCCTTTCTCTGCCAACATTTCCTCATACGATTGCAGCGGCACGCCGGTCAGCGATTCTTATTCCTTCACATCCTCCGATCCGCTTGCTGTACTGCCATCAACCGGAACCATTAACGGCTCCGGCATCAATTTCACTTTGCGGACCTCCGGCAACCGTTCAATAACCGTCAAAAGCCTCCTGAACTCATCAGCTAATGTGACAACTTACATTTTGATCAACGCGACGGCAATTTCGCAGGTTTTGCTCATACCCCATAATCCATCTGTCAATGTTTATGTCGGCGTACAATTCGTCGCAACATTAGTTGATATTTATGGAAATGTCAATTCCGCCTTCCTGCCGTCCTATAACATTTCAATACTTCTGGGTTCTGGGAACATGACTTCCTCGGGATACTTCTACCCCCTCATAGCAGGAATAATTGCCGTAAGCGCGAGTTATGCCAATATCTGGAACACTACCAACGTCACTATTTCCAGCCCGACGCCTACGCCATCGCCCACGGCTTCCACTGATACGTCTACTAGCAATCCCGGCTCCACTACCCCGGATTATATAGTCGTGCCAACACTTAGTGCCAGAACATTAGCCCCCTCCCCCACTCCAACCCCCTCACCCGCCCCGCCGGGATCTCGGAAAATAATAGAAACCCCCACGCCAACTCCTGTTCCGTACAAATCCGATTCGGAAGGCCAGATCAGCGCACTGCAGAAGGAGTTGGCCGATGCGAAGGCAAGCGGGCAGGATACGGCCAGCATAGAAAAATTATTGGCAACCGCGCAGGATTATTATACGAAGGGAAATTACAAGCTCGCCTATGATACAGCCAAACAGGCACGGAACACTATCGCTTCTATGATCCGTGCAACTGCGACCACTTCTGCAGGAATAGAGATAGTTGACAAGAAAGGCGGGCTAAAATGGGAATGGATCATAGCAATTGTCGTTATCGTGAGCATAGGCGTTTACTCCTACATCAACTTCGCGGAGAAGCAATACACGCGGATCCACCAGAAGCACGTGCACGAGGCGCCCCCGGCTGTTGAAAAGAAGGAGGTAAAGGGCAAGCACAAGGGCGAAGTCGACTTAGTGGATTAGGCTGTTGGATGAAAATCAAGCAGCTGATTTTGACTATCTTTTTTTTCGTGGCCCTTTTTACCGGCGTTTTCCTGATTTCAAATGCGAGCTGCGGCCTCAAGTGCAAACTGAATGTTTATGGCATTTCGGCCTGACGTACTTCCGCAGTTGTGCAAAATGCGGCCCAATGCGCAATTGATGGAAAAAATCTTGGCAGCACTTTGGATTGCAGCGTCGGGCATGGCCCGTTTAAAAAGGCTGGTGCGGTCAAGCGTTGCTGCTGCTCTTGATAAAAAAATAATCCTGCGAGAATGCTCGGAGATATTTATTGCGGTATTCTCCCCTGCAATTTACCAACTCATACGGAGCATTCCACGGAAATATTTCCGTCCTTCAAAAGTTTCAGTTCAATCGCTTTCGACTTCCCGACCGCCTTGATCTCCTCCTCTATCTGGGGGAAATAGTGCTCAAAATCAGTTGGAATCCCGACCTTTACCAGCTTGAGCTCCTCGTTCAAAGGCAGCTTGTTGGACGCCTTGAATTTCCGAATCTCGGAAATGATGTGGTGCAGCACTTCTGCGGATTTTTCTGCCTGCTCGTCAATAAGCGCCTCATCCGCAGCAGGCCATTTCTCAAGGTGAATGCTTTTATGCTTCTTGGCGTTTTCCGGATAAAGATGATGGTATAGCTCTTCGGTGGTGTATGAGATGAAAGGCGCAAACAGCTTCAATGATTGCAGCAATACCTCCTTCAGCACATGCTGCGCCGCCTCCCTGCTTTCCTTCCCGTAATTTTCAGGCTGGTATATCCGGTATTTCACCTCCTCCAGATAATAGTCCGCCAATTCCTTCCAGAAAAATGATTGCAATGCCACGATTGCCTCGTAATAGTCATAATTGTCCATTGCAGAAGTAGCCTGCTTCATTGTGCGCTGCAGGCTGCTCAGGATCCATTTATCCGTTGCGCGCAGGTGCGGCTTGTGATGCTCGAATTTTTTCTCGGAATACCCCTCGACGCTGCGCTCGATGAAATTGCTCACGTTCCACAATTTGGTGAGGAAGCCCTGCGCGTAAGTCACATCCTTCCAATAGAAGATGTTATCCTTCCCCGTGCTGCCGGAGAGCGCGATCCATTGCCTTAGCGAATCAACGGAGCTTTTTGCTATCACTTCCTTTGCTTCTATGTAATTGCCCGCGCTCTTGCTCATTTTCTTCCCATCGGAGCCGAGCACCATCCCATTGACGAGCATTTCCTTGAATGGCGCTTTGCCTGTCAGCATAATGCACCTGAAAATCGTATAGAATGCCCAGGTGCGGATGATATCCGTTCCCTGCGGCCTTATTGCGGCCGGATACCATCGCTTGAATTTTGCGTCATCCTCCGCCCATTTTGAGATGATGAGCGGGGTGATGCTGCTGTCCACCCAGCCGTCGCAGATGCTGGTTTCGCCCACGATTTCCCCGCCGCATTTTTTGCATTTTGTGCTATGGAATTGCTTGCTTGCGGGGTCGATTGGCAATTCCTTTTTATCCGGTGCGTGCACATCGCCGCATTTTTTGCAGTAATAAAACGGGATCGGGATGCCGAATACGCGCTGCCTCGAAATTACCCAGTCCCACTCAAGCCCATCGGCCCAATCCTTGAGCAGCTGCAGTGTATGGGGCGGATGCCACTGCATCTGCTGTGCAGCCGCAACGATCTTTTCCTTGTTTTCCTTTATTTTTATGAACCATTGGCTTGAAGCGAGCAGTTCAACCGGCTTTTTGCAACGGTCATGCACCTTCACGATCTGCTGCACTTTCTCCTGCTTGGCCAAAAGTCCCTTTTCCTTGATCTCCTCGATGATTTTCGCCCTCGCCTTGCTTGCGTACAGCCCGTCATATTCCGCATTCGCATTGATAAGCCTGCCTTTTTCATCGAATGCCTCGATGATTTGCAAATGGAATTTATATGCCCATGCCACATCCTGCGCATCCCCGAAGGTGCAGATCATCACCATTCCCGAGCCGAATTGCGGGTCGACCGCGGAATCGGCAAATATCCTCACCGGCTTGTTGAAAACCGGCGTGAATGCCATTTTTCCCTCGTAATTTTTATACCGGGCATCCTGCGGATTGTACGCCAATCCTACGCATGCGTGTATCAGTTCCGGCCTCGATGTGGCGACGATTATTTCCTTTTCATTCTCGAATTTGAATTTGATGAAATTGAGCACCCCTTCCCTTTGCGAATCATCCGTTTCGGCCTTTGCAATCGCGCTTTCGCAATTCGTGCAGAACATCACGGGATGCTTCGACCTGTACACCAGGCCCTTCTCGTGCATTTCCAGAAGCGAAAGCTGCACCTTCCTGTGATAGTCCTTGCTGATCGTATAATACTCGTGCGCCCAATCTATGGAAAAGCCCATCTGCATCATCTGCTCCTTGATGGTCCCGACCATGTTGTGCGTCCATTCGAGGCATTTCTCCCTGAACTGCTCCCTTGGCAGCTTTCCGAATTTTGCTTCCACTTTGGTTTCAGTCGGAAAGCCATGGCAATCCCAGCCCTGCGGGAACAGCACCGCATCCCCCTTCATGCGATGGTACCTTGCCGCAAAATCAATGTAGCCCCAGTTGAGCGTGCTTCCCGTATGGAATTCCCCGGTCGGGAACGGCGGCGGCGTGTCGATTATGTAAAGAGGCTTCTTCCCTTCGTCCTCGAACCGGTATATCTTGTGCTCCTCCCAGTACTTCTGCCACTTCTTCTCCATTTCCGGAAAGTTAGGTTTTTCCATTTGAATCTTCTATTTATGTTTTCGGACCATTTGCGTGAAATAAAGCATAGCCGCGGTCAAAAATAAATTCGCCTGCATGTGTTCTCTAAAGGCAGCCGTATTTCCAGGTTTGATCCCTTCCGAGGTGGTGATTAAACCATCCAAGTGGGGTGTCGTAGCTTTGTGGAGATCAACGAGAGCCTCTGGTCGATACCCGTCTATGGTTCTAGACGTCAAGGTCCATTTTTTAATTGCCTTTAGAATTGGCATAGGCGATTTCCTGTCAACATTACCGTATAGTACTCTTGCGGAAAAATCAATGACGCGCCTGTTCTTTTTTATAATTTCCTCCCAGCTTGTTGGAGGGGTAAACGGCGAACTATACTTGCCCACCTCCGCTGTAAACAAGAGCCTTACCCATGACCGCAGTCCTTTCCGCAATTCTGGAGGGGCCTCATCGACAATGCGCTTCGCCCTCCCATACACCTCTTTTGATGCAGGAGGCAACTTTATGTACTCCTGTTTTTTTAACATGATATCAAATTTATGTATTATTTCAGAATTATAAGGGTTGCCTTAGCGCTTCCTTCCGTGCTTCCAGAGCTCGTAAATCGCTGGCAGGAATGAGAGGAAGATCACGATTGCGATCACGAAGATGATGTTCTTCTCGATATCCGGCACCGTGTTCCCGAGGAAATAGCCTATCCCGGTCATGCTCCCGACCCATAGGATCGCGCCGAGGATGTTGTACATCGCAAATGCAGGGTATGACATGCCCGAGACCCCTGCAACAGTCGGTGCGAAAGTGCGTACGACCGGCACAAAGCGCGCGAGAACAATGGTTTTTCCGCCGTGCTTGTCATAGAATGCCTTGGCTTTCAGCAGATGCGCCTTCCTGAAGAACCTGCTGTCCTTGCGTTCATATAGCGCAGTCCCCAACTTTTTTCCAATATAATAATTGACCGCATCCCCGATTATCGCAGCAGGAATAAGCAAAAACAGGAGTGTCCAGATGTCCAGCACGCCGGTTGCTGCAAACAGGCCCGCAGTCACAAGCAGCGAATCCCCCGGAAGGAAGAACCCTATCATCAGCCCGGTTTCCGCAAAAACAATGAACACCAGTGCGGCATACCCGCCCCATTGGATGATCGCCTTCACGTCGTAAATCTGGTTCAGCAAAGCGCCGATCTGGTCTAGCATATTAAATCATCGAATTGTTGACAAATTAGTGCTGCATAAGTTATAAATCCCAATTTTTAGTTGAAATTTAGTGCCAATAATGGCTAATCCGCATTTTCAGAGCTCCATCAATTTCAGTCCTGTTCCCTTATCCTCCTTCCTCCTAATTTTCTTCATTTCAGTCAGGAACACTTCCAATGTTGCCCCGACAGTCGCCTCTTTCAGGTGCCCTCCGTATGTGTGGAAGTTTTTATCGGCCAAGACGATATGGGCATGCAATCCAGTTTCCGTAATCGAGCCTTGCATCGAAACCACTTCCATATCCTCATGAAAGCTTTTCCATAAGTAGCTCTTGCTCCCCATGCCAAAATAGCCGATTTCCGCTTCTGAAACGGCTCCAATTCCCTGCAAGTATCCCCCGAAAATCCTCTTTTCAGCAAGGAAATTCGAGAGTGTTTCCATTACCTTCTCCCCCTCTTGCAGCCGGATTGCAAACCTTTGCCCTTCCTTCCGAAATTCCATGCTTCCCCAAGCTAAACCAAAAACGGCTATGCTTTTAAATTTGCGTTTAGTGAGTATAGCTGCACCTTTGCGATATTGCTAACTAGTGTTGTGATCA
>JAZDKC010000060.1:0-10093 GCA_043803465.1 Microcaldota archaeon | reverse complement strand
GCAGTTGCCTTGAATGTTGCCTCGGCTGTTGCGATATTCCCCCCGAGTATCGGAATTTCCTGCCCTGTTGGCAAAACCGCCTCGCGGGTTGAAAGCGCGACGACTATCACGAAAAAAACGGATGCTCCCACAAGCAAAAGATATTCGATGGCTGTCTGTGCCCGCAGATGCATGCTTTGTAAACTGTTTTGGCGTTTAAAAGTGTTTTGCTACAAGCCTGATTTTTCCATCCGCCAGAGCAACATATAATAAGCGGTTCAGGCATAACCCTATTCTGTTTTTAAGTGGTGGAGCGCATGCTGGTGTTCTTTGATTCCGATACCCAGAATGATTATATCCTTGCTACTGGGAAGTTCGCGCTTCCAAATGCGGAAAACCTGAGGGAAAACCTAAAGAGGCTAACGGATTTTGCCAGGAAAAGAAAGCTGCGGATCATCTCAAGTGTTGATAGGCATTTTGGCACCAAAAAATACCGCAGCCTTGAGGTGTCCGAGTTGGATGTATGGGGCGGCCCGTTTCCGTTGCATTGCGTCGACGGCACTCCCGGCCAGAAGAAGATCAAGGAAACCGCTTCCAAAAAGGCGGCTTTAGTCGAGAACCGCAAGTACTCTTCAGCTGCAATTAAAAGAATCTGCGCCAAGCGCGAAATCGTAATTGAGAAGCAGAAGTTCAGCGCATTCAGCAACCCCAACACCGCAAAAATCCTCAAATTCCTGAAGGTGAAAAAGGCCGTGCTATACGGGGTGGCAACTGATTATCAGGTGCGGTCTGCGGCACTCGAGCTAAGGCAGATGGGCATCGATGTTTACCTGGTGATTGATGCGGTCAAATCATTGAACGTCCGGCCCACCGATGGCGAGATTTCAACCCGGCAGATGCAGGCTGCAGGAGTGCGCATAGTCACGGCAAGCAAAGTATTGACCGAGCTGCCAATTTTTGCATAACTGCCTGTTTACCAAAGCGGGGGGGTCAGGAGTATTTTAAGGTAGAATAGCGGCGATCCGAATCCCTGCCTTGCATGCTGGTCAATAAGGCTGGCACCGATAAATTCCCTCAATTGCTTGTTGTTCCTTGCCTTTTTCAGCACCGTATTCACGAGCCATTTGTTATTGCCGCGCTTTTGCATCTTCCAGCTATTGTTCAGCTCGTACCAAAGCAGGTCGTAGAGGTTCTTCTCGTATTCGCTCAACATTTTTGCGGAGAAATCATTTGCCAGCAATGCCTTGTGGATTATCGCAGCTGCAATTTTCCCGGACGTCATCGCATTCCCTATCCCTTCACCCGAAAACGGATCGATCAGGCTGGCCGCATCCCCCAGCAGAACATAGCCTTCGCCATGCACCTTCCTATGTGCAGAGCCCAGTGGCAAATTCCAGCCCCTGATCCCATCCGCCACCTCGGCCAATTTCCCATCCGCATCATATGCCATCTGCTTCGCATCTGCAAACCTCTCCTTGAAAACCGGGTTCTCATTGATGATTTTGAGCGTTTCTTCCTTGAGGTTCATTTTCTTGCTTTGCACGTTTGCAGTCAGAACGCCCGCGCCCACATTGGCAATGCCTTCCTCCATCGGGAAAATCCAGAAATAACCCGGTATGATCGAATCCACGAAATGCAGTTCGATGCTTTTCGTGAGGTTTTTTACCCCCTTGAAATACCCCCTAACGCCAGTGCAGTTGTGTTTCGGATCGATCTCGCCTACCCCCAATTTCCTGGCAACTATCGAAAGCGCGCCATCCGCGCCGGCGATCACCTTTCCATTGAATGTTTTTTCAACGCCGCCATTCCCCTTGTCAATGCCCTTCACTCCCACGACCTTTTCGCCTTCCTTGATCACATCGGTGACCTCGAACTCTTCAATCACGGTGGCAAATTTTTTTGCATACTGGAAAAGCAGGTCATCATACACGTTGCGCCTGCAGCAATAGCCGTAATCAATCCCCCTATCCTGCGGAATTGGGATGTCCACGTATGTGCCGTCCGGCGAGCTGAATGCGACCCCGAACACCTTCGAATGCGGCGCCGCCTCCACAATGTCGACTATTCCCAGGTCCCTTAGAACTCCCCTGGATTTTCCGGAAATTGCATCCCCGCAAGTCTTGTCGCGAGGGAACTTTTGCTTCTCCAAAAGCAGCACCTTATGGCCCATTTTTCCAAGGAACGCCGCGCAAGTGGAGCCGCCAGGCCCGCCACCAACTATAACCGCATCGTAAGCCGTATTTTCCATATTACCTCCTCTATAATGCCAAAAAATCGGAAGTTTGTTAAGAAAGGAAAGCTTAAAATTCCTATCTCAGGGGCCAACCCGCGGGGGTACATCCCCTTTTGTTTGGTCGGATGCGTCAGAACCTCCAGAGGTTCTTAGCATGCCCAGAAACTCTGTGTTTCTTGAAGCATGCCCAAACCCCCTTTAAGTTGAATTCGGAGTTTGGCTGCTAGCCCACAATTGTCAAATCATCAATCGAGCGGTCCAGCTGGTCGTCAAGCAGCTCGTCGGGCATGGCTGTTGGCACTTTCGGGGAAGGGCACGGCACAACCGAGGCAGTTGCATTTGCGGCATCCTTCACGCTTTGCTGTTCCGTGCATCCAGAAAATGCGATGAATACCAAAACTGCAACAAACACAATCCCCATATCCATGGTTTTTTCACTTGTTTGCGCTTCGCATCTGCGCTATGGCCTTCGCCTTGAAATCGCTCCACACCTTCTTTGCATCCCAAATTGCCTGCTTGCGCTGCTCCAGGTTATTTGCATCATTGAACCTTTGCTTTTTTTGCTCAAGGTTGATGATTACGTCACTTACTGTTTCCTCTTTTACCCCCTTATCCAAAAGCTTCAAAGCCTGCTCTTCCAATGAATAGATGCGGAATTTTGCCAAAATGTACACCTTTTTCCTTAGCTGTGCAATGCAATCCGCTTTTTCAGCTGCGCTCTTTTTCTCGCACTCTGCCTTTTCATCTGCAGGATTCCTCAATCTCAAGTAAGAGATGGCACAAATCTCCTTTTGCTTATAGTCCTTGGGCTGTGTGCACACCTTGAGCCTTGCATAACTTGATATGCACTCGCCCTCCTCCGAGCCCTCCAGCAGCCTGCACTCCTCCGGTGCAAATGGGTTTTTTTCCGCGAACGCATCTTCCCTGAGGTCAATCCGGCATTTTACCCTCTCTGCCAGGGTCTTTTGGCTGCAGTTGTAGTCTGTAGGCGTGGGAATGGGGGAAGGGGATGGAGTGGGCGTCGGGGATGGCACGACTTCCATCGATGCAACGATATATTCCGTTTTGCCCTCCTGCGTGGCGATCTCGCGGGTAAACCTCTGGTATCCTAGCAGCGAGAGCTCCAAGAGCAGCTTGCCTGCAGGCACTTCCAGCTGGGTTGGGGTTTTTCCCACCTCCCTGTACATCTTGCCATTTATGTGATAGGTTACCCCTGCACCGGAGGGTATTGAGCTAATGTCCAGCATGGCCATCGTTTGGGCGGAAGCTGATGTTGACGGGTATGCAGAAGGGATAATTGAGCTTGAAGCAGCGGGCGCATCATTTGGCAGCGCGGGCAAATCATCCGCAATGCTAAAACTGATCAATAGCACAAAAAATATTGCGGCAAAGATTGCTCTCATTCAAATCAATATGCTAAATCAGCATGAATATTTTAATTTATCATCCGCCTGCCGGGTTTGAGCGCTTTCATTGCAGCTTCATAGTTGCGTAGCCGGATCCCAAAAGGTTCCTGAACTTTTTTTTCAAAGTTTTTGACATACTCCCAAAACCCCCCAAAGGGCGGTTTGTATCGTTGAGCGTTTCGGTCCCGAAACGACCCCTTTTTATATACCTTTCCGGTATATTGTATATGAAAACAGCCTAAAAACGGGTTTTTATGCCAAAATCAAAAGCAGCCGCAGGGATTCCAAAATTAGCCGGTTTTGAACGCATAAAATACCACGGCCTCACGCTTACGGGGCTGACAAGCAGGGTGTATTCCGCATATTTCGGCCAGCCGAAGCGCATTATTGATGCATACAATGTGCTTTATTGCCGCGGAAAGGAAAAACCGTTGAGCACCGGACGGATTTCAATCGCCACTTCGCAATTGGTCGATGCGAACTATTTGGACTTATACCAGATTGAAAGTTCGAATTGGCCATTGCTGGCCGCAAACCTTCTTCCGCTTCATGAGCTATTCGAAATCAGGAAAGTGAGGCTGAACGATTCGGATCAAAAAAGGCTTCAGGCAAGCCTGGTGCCCAACTATGAAGCTGCTGCAAGGTTCGGTATTACTGAAGAAGAGGCCAGCGGGAAGGCGGAGTTCGTGCCTTCGCCCTTCAAGATCAAGGCGTATTTGAACTCAGTTGCAACCCTGGCGCTCATTACGCTCTTCAAGCAGCAGCAGCCCGAATTCAAGGAGGAGCGCGAGCTGCTGAGGCGGATAAAGGCCAAGACCTACGGCCTGGCGGACCAGAAGGACGAAGCCGCGGCCGACTTTGCAAAAATAGAGAACTTCAGCTCCGATCTGGTGCTCAACACGCGTGTTTCGCTCAAGGAGGGTGAAGAGCCCGCCAACATCCTGCTTTTCAAGATTGCACGGCTTATCCATGAGCCTGCCGAGGTAAAAAAAATTGAGGAAGAAGTGATTGAATTGTTCGAATAGCCTTCGTTTTCCTCATTCTGTCAGGGTATGCTGCAAATACATCCCGGCTGCCAGGGGAAAGACGAATTTGAACGCAATGCCGAGCCATGTTGCGATGCTAAGGAAATGGCCGATTCCCTTCCCATAAAGGAATGCCACTATCAGTGCTTCTAGAAAAACAGATACCCCGAACCACAATACCGCAAGCTCAAGCCCCTCCGCCTCGTATTGCGCATGAATTTGCCGAAGGTATTCTACTGCGAAAATAAGTATGATGATCGCTGAAATGGGAATCATCAGCAGCTGCACATCCACCTCCTGGAATAATTTCAGCCCCGAACCCGCATAATTCAGGGCGCTCCCGATTATTGCAATTGCGAACCATACCATTGCGCCGTAAACCAGTCCCTTCTGCAGCTGCACCATCTATCCCACAATAAGAAATACGCGTATCGGGTATATATAAACTTGGAATAGGGCGGTTCATTTATGGGTGTGCTTTTTCAAAGGCTTCCCAAACAATCTGCATCCTTTAGTTCCGCAGTTTTTCAGCAACACCTCCAGGGGCTCCGCCCCTACTCGTGTTGCCTCTACCCCCGAATTAGAAATCTATTTGTGTATGTGCTTCTTAAGCGGTTTTCCAAACAATTTGCAGCCCTTCGTCCCGCAGTTTTTAGCCACATGGGAAATGCCCCCGCACACCGGGCACCTGTAATCCACCTTCATACCTCTCACCTCTAAAAATCAGGAATAGTATCATCGCGAGGATGTATTTAAGAATGTGTTTTAATCCCTTCATCATTTACCGTATTTTTTATTAATCTCGTCTAGTTTCCTATCTATTTTCTTCTCAGATTCCAGTCTTTCCAGCCCATATTCATTCATATCCACGAACCTTATCTGCTCCGCAAATTGGGGGTGTACCCTCCTTACTTCCGAATAGATTTTCTGCGCAACCCTCCTATAATCAGGATGCCCCTGCCGCATGCTCCTTAGCTCCGTCAGATGAATGACCTCCCTCAGATTGAGGGTGAAGTACCAGCGCAATTTGTATGCCAGCGGAACAACATACTGGGCGAGCTGCGGGTTTTCCTTATTGATTGTTTCCCAAGCAGCTTTCGCCTTTTCCATTGCTTCCTTGAACTCCCCCTCGTGCCCCGCTTCAACCAGCTCCTTGGGCAAATCATACCCGTGCTTGCAGCCAATCAGCTGCCTTTCCTGCGTCAATTGCCTATGCCTATGCAGATCGCGGTATTGCCCGAAATTCCCCAGAATATCGAAAGTGTAGCTCGCATTCTCGAGCGCCCTTCCGCCCTTATGCCGCCTGTTTTGCCTCCTCTTGAGATACTCTGAAAATATCGCTTTCTTTTCATCTGCTCCCATCTTGGCAACAATTTCCTTAATCTGTCTAAGGGGCAAGTCCGCCTGCGGATACAGGATTGCCGCAATGATTTTCCCTTCCGCATCCTTGTCGAAATCAACAAGGGCGACCTCTTCGGCATTTTGGGGTTCCTCCGTTGCCTTTTCACCCGCAATCCCGGCAATAGCCGTTCTCGTTTCCCTCAAATATTGCTGCGCCTCCTTCCCGTACTTATCATCCGCCCTCTTCACAAAGGACGGAATCACCTTGTTCAGCTCCTCCTGCATTTCCCCTGCAATCCCGTTCATTTCCTGCAGATCGCTCGCATACATTTTAAGCAGCAAATACTCGAACGCCCTTCCGTTCCCGAAAATCCCCACATTCGTAAGGGCGGAAGCAGGCAGCAGGCCCCTCAGAATATCGCACACCTTCGCCCTCACCGTGCTCTGATAGGCGCGATCCGATACTTCCGGTTCCTTCGGGTATTTCCCCATCACCCATTCGCCCATCTTTCCCATCAGATCGGAATAAGTATCAAAGAGCAAATTGCATGCTTGAATATATTGTGGCCCGAATGCAGCGTCAACCAGCTCTTTCCCTCTATAATAGTTATATTCGCCATTGATTTTTTGGTTGAAATAAACATACCTTGTTGATTTCTCCAGCGGCGAGAGCCCGATTCGCGAGTCCTCAAGCACCTTGCTCGCGATCATGCTCACCTGCTCGCATGCAATATGCGCGCCTCCGAGCTCCGCTACGGAATCATCCCCATAACCCACGAGCACCCGGTCATAGAATTCTTCCGCTTTCCGGGTTGCAATAAGCTGATTTGCCGTATCGCCGCCCTTTCCTGAAATTCCGACAATATCCTGAAAACCACTTTCCTTATCATTAATAAATTCATCAAGCAGCACACGCCGCAGGCTCTTTGTTGTGCGCGAATACCTCGAGAACATCGCGCCCATCACCACTTCCGGCATGTTCCGCAAGGCAAAAATAGGCTTATCAAGATTGGTCACGAACGGCTCCAATATCCTGCCCTCCTCTGCAGTGAATTCACTCCCCATTTTCCCACACCTACACGTAAGCCAGTAAAATTAATAAAACGGAAGACGCCGGCCAATTGGTTGAGGCGGCCTATTAGAGCTTCCCTTTCGCAAATCGTTCCGCCAAGGTCGTCCGTTTGTAGTTGTTCAGTTTTCCAATTATTGCGCGCCGGTTTTTCAAGCTTGCTGCGAGGGCAGTTGAAACGATATTAAACGCCTCGTTCTTAGATAACTGATCCTCGCTCTTCTGGATCCGCTTGAATTTTCTGAATAAGGGCCGGCCGGACAGATTGGGTCTTATAGATGCTAATGCGGTTGCTGCACCTTCGCCTAATAATACTGCTGCCGACCGTGCAAACTCAACACCCATCGATGGCGTTTGTGGTGAACTTTCTATTTGTTTTCCGAGGTAAACGCTTGTCGCCCCCATTACTGTTCCGCCAACCACTAATGCCGCTTTTTTTGCCCATTTGCCTAGTTTTGTAGGTGCGCGCGCATTTCTCATGTACATTTTAAACGCGTCGTGCACGTATTTTGCCTCCTGATTTTCAGTGCCTTTGCGCTCGCTCATTGGTTTCGTCAGAATTTCCTTTTTTTCATCTAGCAATTTCAGCAACGCCTCTTCTTGGCGGTAAACGTTTTCGTGATGCTCGATCAGCATATTCCGAAAAGGCCGGATTGTTGCCATCCCCTTCCCGAAAATATTCTGCTCCTTCCCTTTCTCCCTCTTTGCCGCTCCGCCCAGTCCCATAAGATCACGTAGAAATTACCGCGTGCAAAATTTAAAAAGCAGGGGCAACAAGAAGGCGGTGCAGCTTTGCAGATGCGCTTAAACCCCCCCTTTATAACCGCCTCCTCCAACAACTTTTCTCGTTCTGTGATTGTATGAGCTTCAAGGAATTGATTGTAAGGAAGGAAATCCGGGCTACGCTGCTAACGCTGATGCTCACCTCCATAGGTTTCGGCGTGATCCTTCCGATAATTCCGTTCTATTCGCAGCAATTCGGCGCGACCCCTACGGATTTGGGGCTGCTGACTGCAATTTTCGCATTCCTGAACCTGGTTTTTGCGCCCCTAATCGGGAAATTCTCGGACAAAATAGGCAGGAAAAAGGTATTGCAGGCGGGCACGCTGGGTTTCATAGGCGCGTACCTGCTGTTCGCGTTCGCCCCGAACCTGGAGGTGCTTTTCATCGCCCGCGCTTTGGAAGGAATAATGGCCGCAGGCATCTTTCCCTCCGTGGCATCGCTAATTTCAGACTTCACAACCGAGCAGCAACGGGGCAAGGCGATGGCGCTTGTGGGGATGACTTTCTCGCTGGGGTTCATTCTTGGCCCCGCGCTCGGCGGGCTGGCGGAGCTCCTTTCAATCCAGGGTGCGTTCTTCCTTGCAGCAGCCCTCTCATTCATCAACTTCCTTTCCGTCACATTCCAGATAACGGAGCCGAAGGAAAAAGCCGAGAGCAGGGAAATCGTGCAGAAGGAAATCTCCCTCTTGCAGCACATATCATCCCCGCTGCTATTCTGCTTCGTCGCATCGTTCATGATCGCCAGCTTGACGGGGGGAATGCAGGCGGTGCTTGCGCTTTTCACTGAACTGAGGCTGGATTTCGGGCCCGGGGAAGTCGGAATAATCTTCACGATTCTCGGCGTCCTCATAATGCTCTTCCAATTCCTTTCCGGAAGCCTAGTTGGAAAATACGGCGAGGTGCGTTTGATTCAGGCCGGCCTATTCCTTTCGAGCCTGGGCTTCCTCTTCCTCGTGTTTTTGCATGACTGGCTTACCATCCTGCTTCCGCTTTCCGTATTCGTTTTAGGAAACGCGTTGGTTTTCCCCTCGGTAAGCAGCCTCGTTAGCAAACGCGCCCAAGGGAAAAGGGGTGCAGCGCTCGGCCTGCTTTCGAGTTTCCAGTCCGCCGGCCAGGTTTTCGGCCCCATCACTGCGGGTTTCCTTTACCACATCCGGCCCGAATACGCCTTCTACGGCCTCGCAGCAATAGTCCTTGTTTATTTCGTCATCTTCTCATCCGCGACAAACAACTGCGCCGCTTCCCTTCAGGATGGAAAAAAATAGCTATTTCGTCCTTCTCTGTTTGTTCCTGCCTATCTCCTGCAGAATAACGGAAGTGCTGGTCTTGTCTATTCCCTTGATTGAGCGCAGCTTCCTTGTTATGAACTCATTCAACTCGTCCGTGCTGCTGACATGAACCTTGATCTGCAAATCCTTCCCGCCCGTCACGATTGCCACTTCCTCCACTTCGGGCATTCCCATGATCCTTCTCGCAATATCTTGCTGCGAAAAATCCGGCGAAATGTAATTAACAGTTACATCCACGAAGGCGCCGACGCCCTTCCCTATTTTTTTCTTGTCCACAATCGCGCTGTACCCCCTTATCACTCCGGACTTCTCCATCTTCCCTATCCTGTTATGCACCGTAGTGAGCGGCAGCTGCAGCTTTTTTGCGATCTGCTTCCTCGTCTTGCTCGCATCCCCCTCCAATTCAGTAAGGATCTCGAAATCCCTCTCGTCCAGTTCGCTCATAATGGAATATTTTTCCATCTTAAAGCTTAAAAACCTTACTTTTTTGCAAAATAATCCGTTTTTTCGGAATAAAATATATATAGCGCCGCAAAGAGAAACCCCTACTCGAAATTATTTGGTGATTTAAGATGATCGGAAGGGAAGTGCAGATGGCAGTTGGGAAGCTGAAAAGCGAGAAATTGGCCTCGGCGCTGAGGATCCAGTCCGTTGTGCTGCAAGAAGTGCACCGGTTCATGCAAAAGAGAGGAGTTCTTCAGCTCCTGCCCGTAATGATTTCGCCCATTACAGACCCGTTGAACCACTCCGTTATGGATGGCGAGATTTCCTACTATGACGACAAACTGCAGCTCACAAAAAGCATGATTTTGCATAAACAATTATCCTTGATCGGCTCCAGCAATGCAATTTATATCATCTCCCCGAACGTCCGTTTGGAAACGATGGACAAGGGCTCGACCGGAAGGCACCTGCTTGAATTTACCCAGGTGGATTTCGAGATCAAAGGGAGCACTGCCAAGCAAGCG
>JAZDKC010000059.1:0-37051 GCA_043803465.1 Microcaldota archaeon | reverse complement strand
CTCGGATTTTTCCGCTTCGATTGAGGATAAGGCAATGGATTTATTGATATTCAAAAAAAGCACGAACGGAAGGGAATTTGCGCTGTTGCTGAAGGGATACTCCAAAGCGAGCAACAATCCCAAAGGGATAATCCGGCAGCTGAACGAAATAGAGAAACGGGGCCGCTATGTCACGAGGGCACAGGCGAACTAGCCTCTTAATAAAAATTCTTAAAAAGGAAAAAATAAACGAGCCATCTAGCAGCCGCTAAGATTGACCAAAACATTATTATATGCAATTGCATATAACCAATTAGGGGGAAGAAAATGAACAATACGGTGGTGCTTCCGCCGATCAAGATCGGAAGGAAGTTCGTGGAAGATTTGGACGAGTTCGTCAAAGCAGGATACTTCCGGAGCAGGAGCGAGGCCGTGAGGGATGCGGTGAAGATGATGGTCGTGGATCTTAGGAAAAAGGCAATTATCAAGGAAGCGGTTCAGGCAACACGTGCAGCAAGGAGAGAGATGTGGGCGGAGGCACTAAAAGAAGCCAAGGGGGATGATGATCTCGCAAGGGGCATTTACATAAAAAAATTCGCCTAGAACATATCCACTAACTTTTTCACTGCGAACTCTTTTCCTGCGACCTTCTCCAGGGCGAAATCATAAGTAATTATCGCATCCGAAAAACTCATGGCAACGGCAAGGTGCAGCGAATCGGGAAAATGCAAATTAGAGTATTTAGATTCTAATGCTTTGGAACAAGCCTTGTGCTCCGCCATTACTTTAACAAAAATCAACTTATTCTTGCAGTCCATAAGGAAATTCTGCCAACTTTCGGACAGTTCGGGGTATTTCCGCAATATTTCGTTCTCAATTATCCTGCTTACTACGATGGAATGATTGCAGCTTAAAACAGACGCTTTAAATTTGCCAAATTCATCGCTTACATCTATGCCTAATCTCGCCTCATTTAGCCAAGCCGCATCGTAAACGGATGTGTCCAAATACACTTTCATGCCGCAAGGATGCAATTAGGCCAATAAATAGCTGCGGTTGATTTCAAATCAACAACCGGTTTATCTTTATCTTGCAGACCTTGCAATTCTCTCGACTTCGTTCTTCCGCTTGACTGCAAATGACATCGGGTCGCCGGCTGAGGCAAGCACGATCTCATCCACGAGCGCCTGCTCCAAGGTAGCCTTCTTGTTGAATGCCCCGGTGATGGCCGCAAGCACGATGTTCCTAAGTGAAAGATCGAGCCTTCTTTGGGCTGAAACATCAACTGCCACCTGATAGCTCATCCCCCCGAAACGTACCCTTGTGGTATCTTCCCTGGGAGCGGAGTTTTCAACTGCGCGGATCAGCACCTGGATCGGATTTTGCTTTGTGCGCCGCTGTATTTCCTCGAATGCATTCTTGACGATCTTGATTGCCTTGGTCTTCTTTCCCTGCAATTTCCCATGAGTGCGGATTATCTTCCCGCCCATCTTCTCGCCGGTGCCTCCCCTCATCAGCTTGTTGATCAGGCGCTCGACAATGTTCACTTTCGACTTTCCGAACTGCTTGTTGGCGTGCTTAGCAAAAGAGTGCGGGTAGATCTGCGGCTTGAGGCTCACGTATTTCGCAAGGCTCAAATCCTTGATCTCAATGTTGTTGTAATCGTACAGTCCGAATAATTTAGTTTCCATAATGCATTCACCAACCATTGTTTCTCTTTTCCTAATTGAAAAAAACAAAAAAAACCAAAATTTACCTCTTCGGTTTCTCCTTCTTCTTTAAGCGCAATTGCCTCAGATCAACTCCGTTCACAGCTACGACTTTGTAGCGGATTCCTGGAATCGAGCCCATCTGGCCTCTTTGCGAGCCCCCGAGCCCTACGATCGTAACCTCGTCATGCTCATCAATGAAAGTGATTGCCTTGTCCCTTGGCGCATGCGCACCCACCTTCTTCCCATTCTTGATCAACTGCACCCTGACAATTTTAATAATTCCCGAGTGCGGCTGCTTTTGCTCCGCGCCCTCCTTCTTGATCACGATTCCCTTTGCGAGTGGCGCTCCCTCCAATGGATCATACTTTTCCTTCAGGCCCAATGCCTTGCGCTTCCATGGCTTCTTGAGCCACCGTTTTCTCTGCCTTGATCTTTTCAATTTCCTGCCTGCAAACAAACCACGTGCCATTCAATTCACCTATGAAACTTCAAATCCGGCTCCGTTCGGCCCTTGTGACGACCCTTACATCATCGTAATCGAAATACCTTTTTCCAAGCAGCTTCGCGCGCTTGATTTTCTCGCCGTTCCTCCCGATTGCAAGCCCGCGGTCCCGCATGTCAACCAAAATCTCGAGCGACCTCTTTCCATATTCGTCCTTTTCAATCAATTCTTTCAGGACTGCGGGATGCAGCAACGAACCGAAAAATTGTTCCTTGCTGCTTGGGCTCTTGACAATTTCCACCTGCTTGTTGAGCGCCCTTTCGAGCCTTTCAATGTTTGCACCATGCTTCCCGATTGCGCGCCCAAATTCCGAATCCGGCACGGAGAAAATAACGCCGCCTAAATCCAGCACAACATCGCTCGCCCTTGCGCCGGTTAAGCGTTCAAACATGTTCATCAATTGAATGTCATCCATTGTAAGCTTGCGCATATTACTTTTTCCCGCCTAATGCATCTAAAATTTTCGAGTTGCCCTCTTCGATCACGGTCAATGCGGAAACCGGAAACGGCTTTCCGCACACGGTCCCGAGCTCAAGGCTTGTGCCATTGAATTCCAGGACCGGCACGCTTGAGAGCTTTGCATAATGCTCCAAATCCCGTAATGCCGGCTTGGGAAGGTTGTTTGCAAGGACCAGAAGCTTGGCACTGCCCAATAGCGCTATCTTCCTTGCCTTGTCCGAGCCAAGCTCGACCTTGCCGGTATCCACCACCAAACGAATTGCCTTGTTGAGATCCATATTGAAACACCACTAAGTAGCGTTTAAGCTGATGCGGGAACGAACTCTCCAAATAATGAGATGGTTCTCAGATGCTTTTGCACCTACTCCCCATGCGTCAATTGTTCTGAAAGTTTCAGTTTAAAAGCGTTGCTATTTTCGATTCCTTGTTACTGCAGGCTCAGCCAGCTTTTGCTGGAAGCCCTGCACGGCGTCCATCGCAAACCAGATGATCAGCAGGACACTGAAGAATATCGAGACTAGCGAGTTCATTCCCGTCTCGAAGCTTATATTCAGCATGCCCACGAGATCCAGGATAAGCGCATACAGGAGGTAAGGGATTGCAAGGAACACAACTACAAACATCGTGATTCCAGTCACGATGATAAGCGGCCACATCAGCGGGCCCTTTACCAGCACTCTTGGGAACTTAAGTATTCCCCGGCCATATGCATCGAATAGCAAAATGAATGCTGCACCGGCGTAGAAGCCGACTTGCACCTCCGCATAATTTGTCAGGAGCTTCGGGACCGCATATAGCGCGCTTAGCAGCACAACTACCGCAGCCACCAGGAACGGATCAATCCGGCCCCAAAAGTTTTCATCAGTAAAATCCAATTTCTTCGCCATCCAATCACCCTAGGTGAATTCTTAAATGAAAACCCCAAGGTAGTATTTAACCCTATTGATTTGCCTGCAGGTCGAAAATCCAAACGCTTAAAAATCAGCATTCGCACAAAATGTGAACCTAAACAATATGTTGGCAAACCTTTTCTTTTTCCCAGAAAAAGAAAAGCCCTTCGGAAAAGAAAAAGGGCTTTTGATCTGTGAATTAAAAGGCCCAGAATAAGGTGAATCTGATGGGAGCATACAAGTACATCCAGGAATCGTTCCAGAAAAGCTTCAGGGATAGGTCTGATTCTTTCAGGCAGAGATTGCAAGCATTCAGGAAGACGAGGACTGTTGAGAAGGTGGATAAGCCAACAAACCCCGTTAGGGCGCACGCGCTGGGGTTCAAGGCAAGGAAGGATTTCACAATTGCCAGGGTAAGGCTGAAGCGTGGAAAAAGGTCAAGGCCAAAGCCTGACCAGGGAAGGAAGCCGGGCAGGAACCGGAAATTCGTCAATCCCGGAATCTCGATCCAGAAGTACGCGGAAAGGAAGGTACAAAACCGCTTCCGGAACCTGAAAGTGATCAACTCCTACCTGGTAGGGGAGGACGGCGTGTATAAATACTTCGAAGTAATAATGCAGGACATGAATGCGAAGTAAGGCTTTTTGCGATGAACTATTTCGACCTGAACCTGCAAAACCCGCAATTGAAAGAGGAGGAGCTTAGGCTAGGTTTTTTGGATGCGAGAACAGCGAGGATTATTTCGCTGAAGGAAAATCGGGACATGAATTCGGTTAACTCGAAAGAGCTTATCTCAGTCGAGAGCGCGAATCCCGAACTCCTCAGGAACTGCATCAGGCAAAGGAAGCCGATCCTCTGCGACCCGCTTCCGGCTGCGAATTTCTATCGGGATGACGGGCTGATTCGGGAGGCATTTGATAGGGAAACCGTTTTTGAGATCCCGATTTCGGAATTCCTCAAGGCGAATTTCGTTTACAGGGCGAAACTGATCAATCAAACCCGCAATTTCATCAGGAGATGCCTGAAATTGGATGCGAAATTCATTTTTACTAGCAGGGCGAAGGAAATCTATGAACTGAAAGCGCCCAAAGAAATGATCGCGATTGCGTCGACTATTTTCGATTTGACGGAGGCGCAGGCGCAGTACGCGATTTCAAAGAGGGCGCAGGAAGTGCTGGATGCGGTTCAGTAAAGGGATTCGGTTAATTTCGCGTAAGCTGAGGGCAACTCCTCTATCGTCTTGATTCCGAATAGCATCCTAACTTTTTTCCTTGCTTCAACATCTGCACTCGCGCCCTCGTTCAAAAAGAGCTCCCGGAAGAATTTGGTTTTCCTCTCGCCCTCGGAATCAAAATCAAAAAGAAGGATGAGCTTTTGGTTGGATTCGAGAATAGAGAGCGCCCTTTGAACGATTTGCTCGTTTTTGCCCGTAGCTGTAATTACGTTGCCCATTATTCCAAGTTCCTTCAAGGCCTCCAAATCATTTTTTCCCTCTACCAGCACCAGCCCGTTTTTCAGTTCAAGGAGCGTCTTTTTCAGAAATTTCAGTTTATAATCGAGGTTCATGACCGGATTAAATATCCGGCCTTAAATAGGGTTGGGGGAGGGGGTAAAAAAGAAACGCTTATAAACCCTAAACGCGGTAAATTTAGACTACGAACGGGGCTTTTTCTAATTCGCAAAGCAATTTGCCTTTCTTTTTTCCGAGGGGCTTTTTTCTTTCGCGAAAGAAAAAAGGTTTGCCGGGATGGCTGAGTGGTTAAAGCGCCAGCCTGGAAGCTTTCTTCTGCGTTAAGGCAGAAAAAAATGAAGAGAGCTGGTGCCCGCAAGGGCTCCTGGGTTCGAAATCCCTCTTACACGAGGTTGCCTGACAACTATATTTTGGAATGTTAAATTCCAGAAAGTATTTGCATTTATTCATGCCGTGTCGGGGAACGATTGTCCCAGTCCCGGCGTCATTTATTTGTAGGTTGAAATCATGGATCAAAATGCACAGCATGCGAAGCCGAATCCTACTGGACAGCAGCATGGAGGCGCAAAGCCGCAGGGAAATCAACAGCAGCCAAGGCCGCAAGGATTGCCACAGCAGGGCAAGCCGCAGTACCAGGGCGGAAAGATGGTTATCACGCAGCAAAAGGAAGAGGACCCGAATTTCAGGGGAATCGTCAGGGTTGTTGGCAAGGATTTGGACGGCCATTTCACGCTTTTCAAGGCACTGCTCCGGGTGAAGGGGATTGGGCCCACTCTCGCAAAAACAATGGAGAAAGTAATAGTCAAGGATCTGAAGATCACAAAAAAAACCAGGGTCGGGGATCTTTCAGAGGAGCAATTGGAAAGGGTTGATGAGATCCTGAAGAACCCGCAACTCCACGGAGTGAAGGTATATTTGCTTAATAGGCAAAAGGATAGGGAAACCGGAAAGAACACTCATTTGCTGATGAACGATTTGGTATTCGTCACAAAGCAGGATATTCAATTGGAAAGGGACATGCACAGCTACAAAGGCTGGAGGTTCTCCTTGGGCCAGCGGGTAAGAGGCCAGCACAACAGGACTACTGGCAGGTCCGGCATCACAGTCGGAGTATTGAAGAAGGCAATCAAGGAGCAAAAGGCGGCAGCTGCGGCAGGCGCACAGGACAAGGGCAAGCCCGCAGCCCCAGAAAAGAAAAAGTAATTCAGTGAATTTTTATGGGAGCAAAAAGACTTCGAAAACAGTACGAAAGGCCAAAGAAGCTGTGGGATAAGGGCCGCATCGAATCCGAAAGGAAGCTCGGCGAGGAATACTGCTTGAAGAACGCACGCGAAGTTTGGAAGATGCAAACGCTCCTAAGGAAGATCCGAAGGGAGGCAAGAAGGCTACTCTCGCAAAAGGGAAGCAACATCGAGGAGCGCTCCCAAAAATTATTGAAAAGGATCCAAAGATTCCTGATACGCAAGGAAGCGGTCACATTGGATGAGGTGCTTTCATTGACCGTTCGGGATGTGCTTGAGAGGCGCCTTCAAACAATCGTTTACAAAAAGCACCTTGCAAAAACCATGAGGCAGGCGAGGCAATTCATCGCGCACGGCCATATTGCCGTGGAAGGGATTAAAATCTCATCCCCCTCCTATCTCGTTAAGTTCGACGAGGAGCCCAAAATCGAATGGTACGGCCATGCGGTGAAAGTGGAGAGCCCCGGAAAGGAAAAGAAGGGGGAAGAAGCTGAAAATGTTGGCGCAGGCATCACCGATGCGGGCGAATTGGATGCAACTGGCAAGGGAAAAAGTGAAAAGTGATTATGGCAGAAGATGAAAAAGCGGCGGCTGCAACAACAGAAGTGAGGAAGGATGCACCATCAGAAAAAGCACCCGAAGCTAGCACTGCACAGGAAGCGCCGCGCGACTCGGGCAGGTTCGGGAGGAGGGATGATAGGTACGACAAGAGATACATCGCAAAGGAAGGAAAATGGGGAGTGGCGCATATTTATTCATCCAAGAACGATACGATCATTACAATTACGGATTTGAGCGGCGCTGAGACAATCGCAAAGGGAAGCGGCGGGATGATCGTGAAAAACTCCCGTGAGGAAGGCTCGCCGTACGCGGCAATGCAGGCCGCATTCAAGGCTGCGGACAAGGCAAAGGAGCGAGGATTGGTGGGGATCAATATTCGCGTGAGGGCGCCGGGAGGCCACGGCACAAAAACGCCCGGATCAGGAGCGCAGGCAGCCATCAGGGCACTTGCGAGAAGCGGGCTTAGGATCGGAAAAATCGAGGATGTCACGCCGGTTCCAACAGACACCACAAAACGCCCCGGCGGAAAAAGGGGAAGAAGGGTATAGGCGATATACTATGCATGTTGAGATCGTTAAAAACGAAGGCCAAAGGATGCAATTGAAGCTGAAGGAAATATCAGTTGCAATGGCAAATGCGCTGCGCAGATCAATCGTTTCGGATCTGGAGGCGTTCGCTGTCGATGAAGTGGATTTCTACGAGAACAATTCGGCGATGTTCAACGAATACATTGCAAACAGGCTCGCAATGATCCCTTTGACTTGCGAGGAGAGCCATGCGGACAAGACGGAGATAGCGCTTTCATTGAACGCGGAAGGCCCGTGCATGGTGTATTCGAGGGATTTGAAGAGTTCGGATGAGACAATCAAGGTCTTTAACGAGAACATCCCGATCATAAAGCTTGGCGCAAACCAGAAATTGAGGCTGGAGGCGAAGGTCGCAAAGGGCTCAGCAAAGCGGCATTCGAAATTCCAGTGCGCGCTTGCATCCTACAGCTATGAGCCTTCAAAGAAAAATCCGGAATATCACTTCATCATTGAAAGTTACAACAATATTCCAGCCGAAGAGCACCTTATGCGGGCGATTGCGATGCTGAATGGAAAAACCGAAGCGCTCCTGAAATCAAAGGAATTGAAGTAATGTTAATACATGTGATCCCGAACGCAAAAAGGTTTGGGATCTTCATAAGGGATGGCAAAACCATCCTGAAGCTTAAAAGTGTTCCTGAAAAGAACGAAGCCAACAAGGAGTTGATGCACGAATTGCAAAAACTTTCGGGCCATCGGGTTTCGATATTGAAGGGAGCAAAATCTCGGGAGAAGGAAATCGCTTTCGAGGGATTGACAGACAAGGAGGCAATGAAATTTATTGCAGGGGTGGCAGAGCCTGGTCAAAAAAAATGAAAAGCCGACCTTTAGAACAGAACGGCTCGAGCATTTTTGGCCAAATGCGCAGGGTTGAGGTCTCTGTTCCTTAGGGATGCCTGGGTTCAAACGACTTGCCCCTTTCTTTATTTGGAAAAAAGAAAGCGGCGGTGTCGCCGCTGGAAAAAAAAATTAAGCAGGGCTTGTCGGAATACATCCCAGCCCCTGCATTTATATTTGTTTTGAGGTTTTGAAGATGAAACATGGAACTGAAATAGAAAGCTTGAGAAGGCTCATAATCAGCTTGGAGAAGGCAGGAAAGAAGAATGATGCGGCAATCTATAACAGGCTCGCATTCATGCTCAGGAAGCCTTCAAGGCAAAGGATTGAAGTGAACCTGAATCGGATCAACAGGATAACAAAGGACGGCGATGTGATTGCAATTCCGGGAAAAGTGCTCGGAATTGGCAAAAATGAGAAGAAAGTGAAAATTGCCGCATTCAGGTTCTCGAAATCCGCAATCGTGAAGCTGCAGAAAGAGGGAATTGAAACCATGACATTAGAAAAATTATTGCAAATTAATCCGACGGGTTCAAAAGTAAGAATTGTGATTTGAAATGATAATCGATGCAACGGATGCGATTGTGGGAAGGCTGGCCACAGTGGCGGCAAAAAGCGCACTGCAGGGGGAGGAAGTGGTCATCCTCAATGCGGAAAAGGCGGTCATCAGCGGCGATCCGCTCAAAACGGCCAGCAAATACTACAACAGGCGCGGAATGACACAGAAAGCAAACCCCGAAAACGCAGCCAAATGGCCGCGCAGGGCGGATCTGATGTTCAAGCGGATAATCCGCGGGATGCTGCCGAAGCACTCGCCAAGAGGCAAGGCAGCTGAAGGCAGGATCATGGTATATTTGGGAGTGCCGAAGGGATTCGAGGGCAGGGGAGAAAAATTCAGCAGGACATCTGCACGGCTTCGCAACAAATTCATTTCATTGCAAGCATTGATGGAGAAGATTTGAGGGATAATATGTCAGAAGAGCATCAAGTTGAAAAGGCCGCCGCTCCGGAAGGATTGGAGAAGCGCAAGAAGCGGAAGGTAATTGTGACCCGGGGAAAGCGGAAGGAGGCAATTGCACGCGCGGCCATAACCGAAGGTTCCGGCAAAATATTCTTCAACAAGCAGATGCTAAGCGCGTACGATTCACCGTTTTTGAATGAGGTAATTTCCGAACCGCTGAATTTCGTGCAGCTGCGGAATTTCGATATCCATATAAATGTTAATGGAGGAGGATTCTCAGGGCAGGCGCAGGCAGCAAGGACTGCAGTGGCGCGTGCGATCATTAAATTCACGAAGGATGATAAACTGAAGGCGCAGTTCATGGCGTACGATCGTAGCCTGCTGGTCGAGGATCCCCGGAGGGTCGAGCCCAAGAAATTCAAGGGGCCTAAGGCAAGGGCAAGGTTCACGAAATCGTACCGTTAAGAAAAAGTGATTTCGGTGGCAAAAGGACGAAAACGGATCTTAAAGGTGTGCCCGAATTGCGGCAGCTCAAGTGTGAGGCCTGCAAAGCAAGTGGATGACTGGGCATCGGTAGAGGAGGCAATGGAGACCGCCGGCGAGAAATGGGAGTGCGACGAATGCGGCTACAAGGGCGAGCTGATCGGTGTCGCGGAGGAACCCGAAGAGGATGAATTGGAGGCCGAAGAGAAGGAGGAGCAGGAGGAGGAAATCGAGAAGCCGGTAAAGGCTGAAAAGCCGCACAAGACGGAAAAAGCCAATAAAAAAATTAAACGTTCAAAGGGTTCAAAACCAGCAAAGTCATTAAAAAAGCCAGCCAAAAAGAGGAAATAATTTTGAGGTTTGATGAGATATGATGATCCCAGTCCGGTGCTTCTCATGCGGCAAGGTTGTCGCCGACAAATATTACGAGTTCCGCGAGGAGGTCGAGAAGATCAAGCACACCCAGAAGGAGGGCGATGTTGGCAAAATCCTCGACAAGCTCGGCCTTGACCGCTACTGCTGCCGCCGGATGCTCCTTTCGCAGGAGGAGCTCATCGACGAGATCCTGCCTTATCCGAGATACTAGAAGAATTGCCGATTATTCATTCCCGCCCCAATTCATTTCATTTTTTAACTTATTCTAATGTAATCTATCCTACAATGGGGTCGTGGGGTAACCTGGTCATCCTACTGCCTTGGGGACTTTCCTCGCTTAGCTCATGCGAAAGCAATGAAGGCTGAAGTGGCAGCGATCCGAGTTCAAATCTCGGCGACCCCATATCGGCGTCGGAGGAACCCAAGTTCCCCCTCGAACCGATTGTCCGCTCCACTTCCCAACTAGAATGAGGCATCCCTCCACCAAGATCGGCAGCCTGCCTTACTGTTTCCTCATGTTTTTCATATGGCGCCGCAGTATGCCCATATGAATATTAGTCAGCTTGAGAACTTCACTGGCTACGACATCCCTGGCAGCCAAATAGTTCATGGTCGCGGAGATATTAGGGGCATGAATGCCGCGCTTGATGAGTTGTGAGGCCACCCTCGCCCGCTGCCTTTCCGGGGCAAGATACAATAGGATTTTCAGCTTTTCGATAGGCAGCATTTCCAGCCTGCGTAAAAGCCCCTCAATATGCGCAGGCCTCCCCTGCTTGAAGTTGCGGACCAGCTCCAATTCCTCCATAAGCTCCCGTCCAGGTAGGCCGGGCGGCAATCCGTAGTTCTCTGCGAAGTCCCGGATTCTTTTCAAATCGGAAGGGGAGCTGTTCATCAGATAACCAAGCCTCATTTCGCCTTTCCCTGCGGACAAGGCCCCCAGGGATGCAAGGAACCTGAAAGTCCTGACCAAATGTTCGGGTATTTCTGCCTTTTACTGGCTACCTTTAGCGACTCCAGGAAGTATGAGCGCAAATAATCCGGATGGTAGCCCCTCCCCAAATAGAACATGATGTGGGCAACGTTCTGGCTGACCTTTTCCCTAGCATCCTTGAGAGACGCCTCGACGTTGTGTTCCGAGCGGGTCTGCCCGTCCGGAGACGTGATGCGCAAACGCCCCCCCGGAAGTTTTTCGAGCTTGAAGTTTTGGCCATTGAAGGCCCTCTGCAGCGCCGTTCTCTCATCGATTTTTCCGGAATAATATTGGGTTAGCACGAGCCAGCGCCTCAGGTCTGGTAAATACGGTTTAAATCCGACCCCGACCAACCGCCTGACGCTTTCCTCGAAAGTTGTCAGCTCGCTATACTCCTTGTAATTTTTCAACCCGCCAGTGCTCGGGATGTCGAGAAGCCTGCGAATTTCGACCCGCTGTTTATCGTGCCTGGCTTCTTTCAAATGGCCATTTACCTCTCGCGCAAACTCGATGATTCCGGCTATTTGCTTCAAGGAAAGCGTGCTTGCCGCTTCCTTCAATTGCGAAATGGATTCCTTTTCTGCGGTTATACGGCCGGTTTTCCAGGGCTCGAATATCGGAGTGAAATCCACTAGCGACCTATCGAACGCCCTCCGCACAAATCTTGAGGCCGGGGAATGCCTATCAGCTATTTCAAGGAGTTTCTCGCTCCGATGCAGCATCATATGCAACAAACGAATATGGATGGGAAGATTAAAAAATAAGCTGCGGCCTCCAAACGATATCCACTCGCCATATAACGGCCTTTTATTCCTGATTAGGCCTCTGTTTATCGTGATTTAAATGTGGGTCGCGGTGTTCAAATTCGCAAAACAAATTAAGGGAGGTAGAGGCGACTACGAATAGGGGAGATATCCCCCATAGAGGTGTCAAGTATGTGGGTCGCTGTGTTCAAGGTGTGGCACCATAATTCAGTGATAATGGAGGCTACGAGGAAGTTGGAGGCGGAGGCGACCTCATACTACCTCAACCTCGTGAAAAAGGGCGGAAAAATATTCGTCAACAAGGTGCTAACTGCAGCGGGCAGGGACAGGAAGAAGCTAATAGAAGTGATCAAAAAGGACCCTAGGTTGCAAGTGCTGCACATCGATGGCGACCAGGTATTCTACCAGAATACCGCGAAATACATCTTCCACTCGGCGGTTTTGAATTCATCGCTTTTCTTCATCAAGCCCGATATCATCAAGGGGGGCTTCGAATGGTGGTACGTGGCAAGCTGGGACAAGGCGGAGCTGATGAAATTGTATAAAACCGTCGGGAATTTGAAAGGCAAGGCAACAATAGAGCTCGTCTCGATACGGAAGCAGAAAGTGAACGTCTTCCTGGAGGACATATTCAAGGAATTGACAGAAAAGCAGCTGAACGCATTCAAATTATGCTGGAAGATGGGCTATTACTCGATGCCAAGGAAGATGTCCCTTGAAGAAATCGCCCTGAAGCTGCACCTGCCCTTCTCGACTTTCAGGGACCGCGTGAGGGCTGCAGAGAGCAAGATAATGGGGGAAATGGGCGAAAAAACAGCACTGTTATGATTTCCGCCATATAACGGCATAAACCTATTTAGATTACTCCGGCAATATTACTCCAGCGCAGCAACGGTTATTTCGAGGTGGTTCAAATGGCGGAGGGGACAGAAAAAAAGGATGCAGTAGCAGTGGCAGAAATATTCCGAAGGCATAACTCGGCTTGCGTGCCATTAAATCCAACACAAGAGTTGAACCGCGCATTATCCCAATTGAAAGGGTCAAGGAACGAGTCCTGCCTCGGCCTGGGAGTCGATGAAGGCGCAACCTGCTAAGTTTTTTTTCGAGTGGTGAGGCAATTGGCAAACGATTACTTAAAGGACGAGGGCCAATTTCCGTTCTATTGCGGTTTCCTGGTCCTGACTTACGCATGCAACCAGGACTGCGTCTGGTGCTATGCAAAGCAGGAGGTAGCACGAGCACGGAAAGCGATAAGAGAGGAAAGCGCGTCCGAATATGCATCAAAATATTTTATGAATCTCGATGCAGCTAAGCAATCCCTGGACTTGATGAAAGGCATCGGCATACGGCGGGTTGGCCTGATAGGAGGAGAAGCGGGTTTGCATCCAAAATTGCTCGAAATCATCCGCTATGCCCGGCGGTCAGGGATCAAGATATCCTTCTACACTAACGGAAGGATTTTAGCAAACCGTAATTTCACCGCTGCTTTAAAGGAGGCCGGCACGGATACAGTCAACATCTCCGTTCAGAGTGGACCAAGAGAAGCGGAAGTCCACAACACTACGGTTAGGGCGAAAGCATGGAAGCAGACCGATGAGGGCATTTGGCTTGCGAAAAAACTTGGCATGAAGACGATCATTCAAACCGTAATTACGCATGAAGTTTCCCCCCGCTACAAGGATATTTTGGATCATTACTCAAATACAAACTCCACATTCATTTTCTACCGTGAAGTGCCGATTTTTTATCCCGATGCAACCTGCTTGAATCAAAAAATCCTGGGCAATAGGGCAACCAAGCGGGCATACAAGGAGATTTATTCCTATGCCAAGCCACTGGGAATAAAGACATACCTATTCTCTAGGATGCCGCTTTGCTGGTGGGATCCGCAGGATGTTGTTGAACGGGAAATCAGGAAACAGGTGGTTTCCCATTGCCATATCCTTACAGGCCTCAATTTGATTGTGGACGTCAACGGCAAGGTCCTGCCGTGCGTCCAATGGATGAAACAGCACATCCTCGACTTGTTCCCGGAGGGGAAAATATTGGGGAAGGACCAGTTTACCCGCGAATGGCGCAACGGAAAACCTTCAGAATTCAGGCGCACGCTAACCTATTATCCTTCCAAGAACTGCACCATTTGCCCTGAATTTGGGAAAAGCTGCACGGGCGGATGCCCGCTCATACCTTTCGAATTGGGGCCATTTGCTCCGAAATTGCCTTAATGCGATGTTCGGCATGTTGCAGAGTATTTTTAGGATTGCTTCCTTATCATAGAATACGCCATATAACGGATTAATTCTTATTAGAGCCGCCGGTCATATCACATCAAGATGGTGGGATAAATCGATGATAACTGCCAAGCCTAGGTATCTCCAGGACGATTCGGAAGAATGGATGCTTGGAGAAGAGCTCCCGGAAATCGACCTGTTCTTCGCACAGAGCTGGATTCCGGGCTTCGTTGGGAACATGGAGGATGGCTGCGGAAAGGCATATGTAAAAATCCTGGCTGTTTTCAGGGGATTGGGATGCAAATACTATTTTGGCGAAAAAGATGCGGAGGATTTTGCGCATCATCTCGTGAAAATGCTGGACGAGGATGCTGATTTTGCCTTGCGAATAGATCGGAACATCAAAAAGTGCGCGGATGGGCTGGTGGCGCATGCAAAAACCGTGCCGGAGGAAGGGCTTGGAAAATTTTCAAACAAGCACCTAATCGAAATATTGAACCAGCATATCATCCGGCATAGGGCACTTTACGGCTGGGGCCTTCTGCCCAATGCAATGGACCTCAATTTCCCGGTTCTGACCACAAAACTTAAGGAAGTGCTCAAAAAGCACGTCAAGGATGAAAATGGGCTAAACGAGCTGTTCATCGCGATGACAGCACCGGAAGGCATTACGGAGACAGCGAAGGAGGAATTGGAATTCCTCAATTTGGCAGCCAAAATCAAGGGAATCGGGGATGAAAAATTGCTTGCTCCTGAAACGCAGCGGCTTGTTGAAGCGCATTGGAGGGAATACAGGCACATAAAATTCCTCTACAATGGCACCCCAGCTACAATTCAGGAAGTGCAGCAGCACTTGAAGGCATATTTTAAGGATGGGAGGAATCCGGAGAATGAAATCAAGAGGATGAAGAAGGATCTCAAAGAAAATCACAAGAGAAAGCTGGAGTTGGAGAAGGAGCTTGGACTCACGAAGCACGAAATCGCCCTTTTCAATGCGTACACATCGTTCATGCTCTCAAAGATCTACCGGAGGTACACCCAGATTTATTCGCTCTTCAAGATGGATTTTGTATTGAGGGAAATTGCGAGAAGGTTGGGGCTGAGTATTGTGGAAGTAAGGAATACCCTCGTTCCGGAATTGGAGGAAATGCTCGAAACCCGCAAATTTGACCTGGAGCTCGTCAGGAAACGCGCAGAGTATAATGTGGTTTATGCGGAAAAGGGCGTTTCGATGCAATTTGTAGGGGATGAAGCAAGGGAGCTGGAGGGTGAAGCGGATAAAAACCATGAAAAAATCCTCGAGGTTTCCGAGTTCAGAGGGCAGGTTGCTAGTTTGGGATATGCAAGGGGAAGAGCCAAGCTGATTTTCACACCCGAAGACATGCTCAAATTCGAGCAGGGGGATATTCTAGTGGCTATTTCAACAAATCCGGATGTCGTGCCGGCAATGCGGAAGGCTGCTGCAATCATTACAGAGCAGGGCGGGGTCACATCGCATGCGGCAATTGTCAGCAGGGAGCTAGGAGTGCCGTGCGTCATAGGTACGAAGATCGCGACCAAAGTAATCAGGGACGGGGATCTGGTGGAAGTGGATGCACGCAAGGGACTTGTCAAAATATTAGAAAAAGCCTGAAGATCGCATTTTTTAACTAATTCTACCAAAATAATGCGAACGCGGTCGTGGTCTAGATGTCCGTTAATGCAAATTGACGGCAGCAAGGCAATGGTCAGGATTTGGGCCTTCCAAGCCTACGGCCCGGGTTCGAAATGCCTTGCCCCTTTCTTTTGTAAAAGAAAGCGGCGATGGCTCCGCTGTAAAGAAAACATTGGAGCAAGGCACGCTTATCCCGGCGACCGCATTTTTTCCTAATTTAAAGGGCATTCCTTTTAAACTTAGGCGCCCTAATACGGGCATGGAAAACGCATCTGGAAAGCGCGAAGAGCCTGGGGCCGCGGCTGCAAAAACTTTCTATACTACATTGATGAGATTGAAGAAACCATCGTCGGGAATAGATCTACCGAAAATTCATGGGACTGCAACGATAGAAAAAGAGACCCTGACTGAGCGCATCCAAGCAGGAATAGAACAAAAATCCCTGAGTATCCGCAGGAGAGGCAATTTAGTCACCATAGTCCATGAAGAGCCGGCTGAGAATAAAGGAATCAGGTTAGACCAATTTAGCTATGCGCACGCGTTACTTAGCATATTTGCGGAAAACGCACAGAACACCCATGTAGGGACGAGGTATAATAGGATATTCACCCAGCACATAGGCCCAGTAGGGGGGAAGGATATCAGAAGGACCATTTTCGAATTCACTTTTGAAAAAGTGTAAAGCGGATCTTTGCTGCGCGATAAGCAAACCCGAAGTCTGCGCAACCGCACCTTTCTTTCCTAAGAAAAGGGGCGAGGCGTGAAAACCCCTGTGACCGCATTTTTCTCGAAGAGCCCGTTGCCTCCGGGCTCATATCCGCGGATTGTTAAATCCCGACATCCTCCGGTAATTTGCAGTTGGAAGGCGCAATTTTTTTAATATATTCAGCAATACCGGAAGCTGCCTGATGATCTCCGCCGCCCTTCCGTCTTTTCTCCTTGCCTGCGAATCTAAATACGCCCAGTTCCGGGTATCCTCGTTATTGTTGAAGACCTCGATCCGCATCGAACCGCGCCTTTCCAGCTCCTTAAGAAATTCAAGCGGGTCTTTCGCCCGGATTTTCAGAAGGTCCTTCTTAAGGCTGATGAAATCAAAAACCGACACCTGGAATTGCAGCCTGGAGGTCGATTTGCCGGATTTGCCCTGCCGCTCTGCGACAAGCGCCAATCCAAATTCGTCGAAAAAATGCGCCAGGGCTGCTGCATAATTCCGGTCCGCCATATACTTTTGCGCATCCTTCCTGTTCCAGAAATACTTGCCATAAAAAATCGTATGGATAAAGTGTGTCTTCCGCTCCAGCAGTGAGAGCGTCAAACCGCGATCGTCCCTGACCTCAGCCGTGTTGAATAAAGCGTCCGCTTCCGGCCCCTCAAAAGTGTGGTCGACGCGATGAAAGGGGGGATTGATCCGCCTGTGCCAGGGGGTAGCATCTATGTAAATTGGGCTGCCGGTTTCGTTAAGGATTCCGAGGAAGTTATGTACTACTCCTTTCGGAGTGATCATGACATGCCTGACTGGTTTCAGGTCAGGCCGGGTTTTGAGCAGATACTGATGCATCCGATGCGCCAAACGGCCGCAGTCGTTGGCCTTATGCAATCCAGAGTGAAAAAATTCGAGCCCGCCATCGTCACGGTCGACCTTCACCTTCAGCCTCCGATCCGCCAAATGGCGGCCAAAGCCGAATTCGCTCGTAGGCACGTAAAAGGTATTCAAAAGCCTTTTTGCAATTCCGATTGCAGATTCCGTTTTTTCCACATTATTTGTAGTAGAGATCCAAATTAATAACATTTCCTAGACTTTGAGGATCATTCTCAGTTCAAAATACTCGGTTCCATCGTACCAAAGCCGGCTGGTTGAGAATTTCTTGCGGTAATACGGATTGGCAGGCCTGCAATTAAGGTCCAGCTCATTTGACCGCGCCTCGATTTGAAGGCAATAATCGCCGAGGGAATGGATAATCCGGGAAAACTCGGTTTCCAAGTGCCGTTTAGCAATTAAATCGCCTTTTGAAAAAGCGGCGAAATCGGAATAATATTGTTTGTAGGCGATTTGCTGCAAATCGCAAGTAAGCTCCTGCAGGTAAACATCCGAATAGGTGGAAAGCCGGAAATATGGCAGGGAAAAAACCAGCAAGGCGGCAAGCATGAGGGTTATCGCAGCCTCGAGTGAGAATATGAATCCCCTGAACATGAAGGTTGTTGGTAATCGGCGGAATATAATACTTGGGTAGAAAAAAAATCAATTTCAAGTTGATTTTGATGGCGAAAATCTTATTAAGCAGGGAATTCAGCAAGTATGGGGGAGCGTATGGATCTGGATAAGCTGGACAAGATATTCTGGGTTGCATTCATAGCCGTAGTGATAATCGTCTACCTTTGGCTCAGGTCCATTTTCGGCTGATTAAGCAACTACCTAAGCATTACAAAATCGATATATTCGACGTTATATCAGTATTATTGATCAATATGGACATGAAAATACAATTAAAGAGGGGAGCAAGCAAGCGCAATACCGCATTGATAGCGCTGCTCTTGCTTGCGGTGGGCGCCTTGTTTTATCAGAATGTCGTATTATTCGCGCCCCTATACAGCGTGCAGGAGGGTGCATTCCTGCCATCCACGGGAGCGCCGCTTTTAAGCGCCGGGGAAGGCAATGTTGGGGCGCAGGACGCGATTGCAAAGGAGGATGCGCAAGCAAGAACCGCCGCAGCACCTGCGCCGATGCTAACACAAAAGGCAGCTGCTCCGAAACCGGTTGCAATAGAGACATATAACGAGAAAGGCATATTGCAGGACCCGGTCATCTACTATGGCGCAGTTGCCATACTGGGCCTGATGCTGCTGCTAAACATTTTCAAGGTGTCCTTCCAGTCCTCGGCAGTTTTCGATTCGGACATTTTCAAGACGCTCTCATCCGAAACTAGGGTGGAGATGCTTTACTCATTGCAGCAGCGGCGCAAAACGCTTTCCGAGCTTGCGGCCGATGCTAAAATCTCCCTGCCTGGTGCGAAGCAGCATTTGGAGCTGCTCGAAGCCAAGGGGCTGGTTAGGAAACTGGATGAAGGCAGGAAGTGGAAGTATTACGAATTGACCTCCCAGGGGAAAGGCATCCTTGCTGAAAGGTTCGCTTGATTTCAGGTTAGGGCGGTTCAAAGCGCAGTATCGAATAGCGGATAAGTCTCCCAAATGCCCCATTGTTTCATGATGCGAGAGCAAATGGCAGCGTGAACTCCAAATAGATCTCTATTGCAAGGATCGCAAGAAACACCGCAACGAAAGTGACTATGAGCATTATCAGCACTTTTGGCACCTTTTCCCACTTGCGCTCGAAATAATCGTACAGGAAGCTCATCATGAACACAAGGGGGAAAATCACGAAGGTGGCAAGCATTGAAAGCAGGAATATCAGCCACACCTGGCTCAATGCAAACGACAGTTCGACCATGGCGATATTAATATGCGCCGGATTTAAATCTTATCGTTGGGCCGTTTGTTTCGGATTTTTAAAGAATGGCTTCCTTAGAGCGTGAAGTTTGAAGGTAGAATGGTTATGGTAGTGCCGTATTTGATTGCAATCACAGCATTGATTTTTTTCGCGGATACCTTGATGGGCGGTTTGCTCTCGAAATTCTTCGCGCTCACGCCGGCCCTTGTTGCAACACAGCCATGGACACTTGTGACATCCATGTTCCTGCACGGCAGCATCCTCCACATTTTCTTCAACATGTTCGGCTTGCTGATGTTTGGCCCATTCCTCGAAACCAAGGTGGGAAAAAAGAACTTCCTGCTGATTTATTTCGCTTCAGGAATCATGGGGAATTTGGGCTATATTTTCACAGCCGGATTGGGCAGCACCGTCCCGGTAATCGGGGCGTCGGGCGCTATTTTCGGGGTTTTGGGGGCGCTTGCCCTTCTGCAGCCGAACATGATGGTTTTCGTGGGCTTCATTCCGATGCCAATCTACATGGCGGCAATTTTCTGGTTTTTCATGGAACTTACATCAGGAGTGACCGGTTCCGAGCCGGGCATAGCGAATTTTGCGCATGTGTTCGGGCTTGCCGGCGGTTTGGCAATTGCAAACAGACTCAAAAAAGAAGTCATAAAAAAGGGCAGGTGGCTTAACGCGGACGATTGAAAAGATAATAGCGGATTTGCAAATTTTGGCAAATTCGGACTTGATGCAGAATAGATATCAAATGGATTTGTTTAGCCGGTGATGGAAATGAGCATTTTCAAGGGGTACGATGTACGGGGGATTTACAAGGAGCAAATTGATGAGGCGGTTGCGGAAAAGATCGGCAAGGCGTTTGCAACGCTGCTGCAAAAAAGTAAATCCGCGTCTAGAAAAGTGTTCATCGGAAGGGACAACCGTCCGTCTTCATTAAGTTTGAGGAATGCGTTTGCGGATGCGGTGCTTGCTGCCGGCTTTGATATTGTGGATTTGGGGGTGGTTTCAACATCCCTGGTCCAATTCGCCATCTCAAGGGAGAAGGTTGCAGGCGCTGCGATAATTACAGCCTCCCACAACCCGCCGCAGTACAACGGCCTAAAAATGTACCTCAGAAACCTGCCGCTGATGGGCGCCGAAATGCTCGCATTGGAGAAAATTTTCCTTTCCGGAAAGTACCTTTCGGCGGGAAGGCCGGGGCATGAATTGAAGAAGAGCATGGAGGGCGAATACATTTCAGATGTGCTGAACCGCGTTCATTTGAAGCGCAAATTGAGAGTGGTGATTGATTCGGGTAACGGCACTTGCGGGCCCATTGCGCACGAGATGCTAAAGCGCATGGGCTGCATTGTCACGTCCCTTTTCGAGGATATGGAGAGCGCGTTCCTGAATCATGCTGCAGACCCGCACAACCCAGCCAATATGAAATGGCTGCAGGAGGAAGTGATTAAGGAAAGTGCAGATCTGGGAATCGCATTCGATGGGGATGGCGACCGGGCTGGTTTTGTTGACAATAAGGGAAAAATCGTGCGGGAGGATGATGTTTGCATCCTATTCGCAACGCATGAATTATCAAGGCAGAGGGGGCCGATCATTTATGATTTGAGGCTTTCGCGCGCTGTTCCGGAAGAAGTGAAAAAATTGAAGGGAAGGGCGGTAATCAGCAGGGCGGGGAGGATTGCCATACGGGATAACCTGATTGCAAACAAGGCGCTTTTTGGAGGGGAGGTGAGCGGCCATTACTTTTTCGCCGACCATTTCGGGTTCGATGATGGAATCTACGCTGGCGCGAAGATGTGCAAAATCGTTTCGGGTTTGCAGGGAAGGCTGTCCGAAATTGTCAAATCAATCCCCCATTACCCCGCAACTCCGGAACTCCGGCTGCATTGCGATAATGAAAAGAAGTTTGCAATTGTGGAAAATGTGAGGAAGGCGCTCCGGAAACAATTCGGCTCGAAGGTGCTCACCATCGACGGGGTTTACCTTAATCTTGAGAACGCATGGGGGCTGGTGCGCGTCTCCAACACGGAACCCGCGATCACCCTGAGGTTCGAGGGGAAAACACGGAAGGATTTGAAGGAGGTTTACGGGATTTTCGGGATGGCATTGAGGGGGGGAAGGAATAAAGCTGCCGGCGTTGAAATAGGTGGGAAAATGGGAATTATTCGGAGGATCAAGTCTTTTTTTGGCAGGCTGTTTGGAAGAAAACGCGACATGGATTTGGATGAGCTTCTTGACGAGAAGCCAAGATTGGGGAGCGAATGATTCATTTTCTTTTGGATTTTGAAGGTGTAAAGGGCAAATTAGGCGGCCGGTAAATAGAGCTATATACACCCATAAAGAAATTCCCTATTCGATCAAATTCCTCCGACTTGATATCTGGATTAATTTTTGCTTTCAGCCAGGCTATACTTCCAATAGCATTCCTAATATCCCCGTCTCTGCGTTCCTCATATTGCTCGCGATTCGCATGTGTCCTTTTCCCGATCCCCGCAAGGGTGACGAGATCTGTGATGCGCGCATCGAGAGTCACGTTCCCTACATGCAACATCCCGTGTGTCCAGCCGTTATTGTGCATCAACGCGACCTGTTTTGCCAGAGTGAAAGCAAACCAAGTACTGTATTCTTCCTTTGATAGTTCTTTTATCCGGAATTCATTTTTTACTGCATCAATCGCTTCTTCGATCATTTTGGGGTCAACAGCATCCCAAACCCGCCCGAGAGCCCCATATGCCCTTATAGCCAAAGCGAGCTTTTTTTTCAGATGCCGATAAGTGCGTTGACTGCCGTTTGCAACAGGATACTCTAAAAGCCTGATTATCGCCAATGTCGGCGTAGTCCGAATACCCGCCTTTAAAAAAGCTTGAGAGTGCTTCCGTTCGAGGTTTGCGGACTCTAAGGGCAACACACCAAGTTGCTTAAGTTCGGAGCGTATATTGTACACCCGTCCAGACCTGCTTATTTTTTCCAAATACTCCCTAAGTGCACCACTGATTTCCATCGGGGGATAATTCCTAACTGATTTATCGTAAACTACCCCGGCTCCCTTTAGGCTCACCCGCCGGTAATGGTTTCCAAACCGATCCTCGATTTGATGAATTTCATCAAGGTAGCTAGTCCTGCTAAAGGGCGGTTTAATTTCAATTTCATCAGGCAGATTGTCTAGCGAAAATAACCTGACCGAGCCGCTTCGGCGATCACTTCCTGGCATTGAAAAAACGCCCAAAGGGCTGTGCTTTCCCCTAACAAAGTCGAATGGATGCTTCACAATTAGGGGGTTTACATAAAGCACTTCGTTTCTTACAGGTTCGGCATAATGTATGACCATGGGAATGCGTTAAACTTAGAATGAAAAAATTTAATAACAAGATTATTCGCATTTTGTTTTAATGAAAAATTTTTCTGACAATCCCCTTGATCGCATCTACCTCAACCATCTCCCCGTCCTTGAAAACCTTCGTCGCAATCTTCGTGCCGACGATGCAGGGGATTCCGAATTCCCGGCTCACAATCGCCGCATGGGAAAGAAGGCCGCCCTCGTTGGTCACTATGGCCGCGGCTTTTTCCATCGCAGGCACGAAAGCGGGCATCGTGCTGGCTGCAACCAACACATCGCCCTTCCCCACCTTTCCGAGCTCGGTGATGCTTTTCACCAACGCAACCTTTCCTTTTGCCTTCCCCGGAGAAGCACCGGTGCCCCGGAGTTCGGCAATATTTGCGAATTTTTCCTCTTCCTTCATTTCCATTTCGTAATATTTTTTCAGCTCCTCCCCCTCGTATAATGTGATCTTGCCCCCTTCGAGAACAATCGCCGAATCCTCATACCTTGCAGCTAGCCTCCTACTGAAATCCTCCCCGAATTTCGTGCCGTTTTTAAGCGCTTCCACAATCTCGCATGCGCGCATCTCTATCACTCCGGAATATTCCAGCCCCAACCGCACCCCGATTTCCTTGAACAGGTGCCGGGTAAGGCGGGCGGCATATCCCAGTACCTCGTCCGCATCCATCGAGACGTACGTCCATTCCCTGGCAGTGGCGAGTTCCACGAGCTCTTTCTCCGATAAGCGCAATTCCTTCTCCAAACGCTTGCCCTTTTCGATAAGGCGCTCCTGCTTCTTGAAAAGCTCGATCTCCTTATCGACTCCCCTTTTCCATCAGCACCTCGAGCCTCTGCCGTATTTTCTTTTCATCGTAGGGCTCTCCGTAGAAAACATAATGCCCCAAATATGCGTATTTTTTCGAATGCTCCTCCACTAGATGGTCGATGCTTTCGCCTTTTTCCACCAGATGTGCGATGTTGAGGAGCGATTCGCGTTCCTTCTTCATGCCTGTTTTCCTTCCCAACGCAAGGAGCGCGGCGAAAAGCTCCGCCTGTTTGCGGGGGTCCTTTTCCCTCTTTGCCACCATTTGCGTAAGCAAATCCGGATAGAACCGGTTGATCGCCACGTAAAAGTAGGATACTACGACATTCCGGTACTCCGCGCAAAACCTTTCAAATTCCCCTGCTAATTCGGAATTTGTCGCGTCAGCATATTCCCTGCCGGCAATCGAATCCACTATTGCCCTCGTCCTGTTGACCCAGCCCTCCCCCCTTTCGCCCATTTTCAGCAAAAATCCAGGGTCCTTTTCCAGCATCGATTTCATTTCGGCAATCCATTCCATAAGCTCGCGGCCGTCAATCCACCTTGCGCCCGCAAACTGCCTGAAACTGGTGATGTTGAACTCCGAACCCAAAAGCGATCCGACCAATCCCGCCCTGAAGCCTTCGGCTGCCAAATCCATGCTCAGCACCGCATGGTTCCTTCCCCTTCGCGCCACTTCTTCCCATTCGATTTTTTTCATAGCTATCAAATTAAGGGGTTAGAGGCGACACGGGCGGACTACGCGAGCGGCACGCAGCGGGCGTACCGCAGTCCGCGGGGCTTAGCCCCGGGGAGGTGTCAAACCCATCATCTCAGCCTTCAGCCTCATGATTCCGGCGAGCATTTTCGCGGTGTCAGAGAATTTCACTTTCCCCTCCTTTTTATGATGCCATTCTATCCCGATCTCTCTGATCAGCATTCCATGGCGCTTCGCTTTTGCAAGAAGCTCCACATCCCATTCGAACCCATTCAGGTTCATCAGCGGCACCAATTTCATCGCGGCCTTCTTCCGGATTCCCTTGAATCCGCACTGCGTGTCCCGTATCCGCAGGTTGAAAAGCAGGTTCACCAAGGTGTTGAAAGAGAAACTGGCAAACCGCCGCCTTAGCGGCACCCTTCCGTATATATCCGAATCAGGATGCGACCTGCTCCCGATTACCAGGTCGAATTTCTTCAGCTCCGCAAGCATTTTCGGGATTTCACGGGGGGGTATCGCTCCATCCGCATCATAAGTAATAATGAACTCGCCCTTCGCTTTCTTGAAGCCCTCCATCAGCGCGCCGCCCTTCCCTAATCGGTGCGGAAAATGGAATAGCCGTATTTTTCCGATGCCGCTCTGGAATTCCCTCACCTTCTGCTGCGTGCGGTCGGAACCGTCGTCGATGATCAGCACTTCGAATTCTTTTTTCTGGTAATGCTTCGTGAGATAGTAGAATAAGGCTTCAATCGTCTCCCCTATGCGGTTCTCCTCGTTGTGGGTCGGTATAAGCAGGGTAAACATTTGTGCACCGGTAATTGTACCGGAATGCAGGTATTAAAACAATTGTGTTTTATTACATAGCTGAAAATAAATAAAGGGGGCAGGGAGGATTATTGGCTGATCATATGGACGACCTCACTTCACGGATATGGGAGATGGAAGGCGGGAAGCGCAAGACCTGGTGGTGGTGGTTCTGGCTGTTCTTTATCGATAATCCGAAGAACCCCAATGAGCCGCTGCAGCTTATGATACTCTGGAGCAGGAAGAGGGAGAAGCACATACTTTGCAACGATGTCTTGCTGGATATGGAAAATGATATTGCAAGGGGCAAGGATAAGATCGAGTTCGGAGGCGCAACTGCGAGCTGGTTCTTTGATGGCCTTCGGATGCACGAGGATTTTTTGGTAAAGCCTTCAAAAATCACACTATACAATGATGGGAAAAAAGGGCTGGTTGAGGAAAAAAGCAAGTTTACCCAAAATGGGAAAATATTCGGGATATGGATCAAGGGCAAGCAGGCGGAAATCGAGTTCGAAGCTGAAATGCTGCACGATTTTCCTTCCGTAAAAAGGAGCCACGGGTTTGTCGCGCTGCAATACGACATCCTGAAGATAAACAGGTTGAAACTGAAGGGCAGGATGACACGGAATGGAAAAAGCGTAAAAATCAAGGGAAGCGCATACTTCCAGAAGGTGTTCGTGAGCGGGCCGGTTGTGCCATGGCAATGGAGCATGGTGCATTTCGGGAATGGCAGCTATTTCAGCAGCAATTTGGGGAGGCTCGGGCATTCTTTATTTGCGGAGCATCATTCGCCGCTGGATTTGAAAATAAGGGGGAAGGCGGAATTTTATGATGCGGATAATGGCAGGACATATCAATTCAGGGGAATAACAGTGAGGCGCTCGCCGGGCAGGTTGCCGGTTTTTTTGGTGCACGCAAAAAACAAGGAAGCGGAGCTGAAAATCGAGCTCCCATCGTATGCGAGGGCGCTTTGGAGGCTGCAAAAGAGCCGGCTGCATAAGATTAACACGCTCTATTACCACGAATTCCCGGTTTCCGTGAAGCATTTCAGCTTAAAAACCGCAAGCAAGGTAATTACTGAGAAGGAGCTGGGCAGGGGGGTTGGGAATTTTGAAGACTCGAAGGGCATGATGATATAATTTGAAAGGACAAAATAAGGGAGGTAAAGGCAACCCAAATAGGAGGGATATCCCTCCTGAAGGGGTTAAGGGCTCGAAGGGCATGATGATATAAATTGGCTGACGAATCGCATGAAATGGAAAACTCTGGTTGATTCATAATGAATATTACCGATTACAAAATGAAAAAGGGGATGAGAATTGACGAGCTAGTGGGCCAGATGGAAAACAGCGGTTTTCAGGCATCGGAGCTGCATAAAACAACCGGCATCCTGAAGGAAATGATTTCGGACAAGGAGTGCACGTGCTTCCTTGCATTCACCGCGAACATGGCCGCTTCCGGCTTGCGGGGAATTCTCGCGGACATGATGAAACGTAAGATGTTCGATGCGGTAATTACGACCGGCGGTTCAATAGACCACGACCTGATTCGTTCATTTTCAGATTATGGGAAGGGAGATTTCCAGCAAGATGACGTGCAGCTGCATAAGAAGGGCATAAACAGGCTCGGCAACATACTTATTGACAATAAGGGATATGTCGAGTTGGAGAAGCGGATGCAACCGTTGCTGAGGAAAATGCATGCAGAGAAGAAGGTGTGGACAGCAGGGGAATTGATCGATCAAATTGCTATGACGATCAAAGATGAAGGCTCATTTCTGCATCAGGCATATAAAAATAAAATTCCCATATTTTCCCCCGGATTGATTGATTCGGCTATCGGGTTGCAGCTGTTCTTCTTCAAGCAGGACCACAAGGATTTCATCCTGGATGTGACCGGCGATATGAAGGAGCTGGCGAATCTGGTTCTTACAGCGAAGAGAACCGGAGCGCTTATTCTGGGCGGAGGGATTTCAAAACACTACACGATCGCGTGCAACCTTCTAAGGGGCGGATTGGATTATTCCGCGTATGTCACAACCGCCAGCGCGTACGACGGCTCACTCTCCGGAGCATTCCCGCAGGAGGCGAAGAGCTGGGGCAAGATTAAAGAAAAAGGCAGGACGGCGGTTGTTTATGGGGATGCAACGATTTTGCTGCCGCTGATCTATTCGCAAATGGAGTGAATAAAAGATGGAACTTAATATTGGAACTTCCGGAATTTTGTTCATTGTCGGCGTAATCATTGTATTTGCTTCTACGCTGTTTACAAATCCGTTTTCAAGATCAGCATCTTTCATTGGTTTGATCATAATTGCAATCGGATTTCTTATCCTGCCATTTGCCGTAATAAACCTAAAAAATAAGCACAGGGAAATAACAAATAGAGGTAAAAAATAGGCCGATTTATAAAATCCAATTATCGGCGCCGTCTTTCCTTCTTCTTCGGTTCAGCAGCCGGTTCGGGTTTTTGTTCTTCGCCATCGAAGACGTTCCGGAGCATCACGATCGCCTTCTTTTGCACTTCAAACTCCATGAATACCCTGCGCAGCCGGACCATCGCGGCAATTATAACTATGTAGGCAATGAGTGCTATCAGGCCGGGAAGATTGCGGTCGGTTGCCGCATCAAAGGTGATCACAAAAATATTCAGGTCGCCAAGGACGGAGATAACCGCCTGCAATAAAAGCAAAAGGAAGCCGTTCAAAAGAAGCTGCATCGCGCCCTGGAGCCTCGTATCGCTGAATACGCCATATAAACGGTAAGTGTAATAGAAGAGCAACAAGCTGGCGAGCAGGCTTGCAATATTTAGTTCTAACATCAAATCACCCAAGAATATTCTTTAGCGCTTTAAACAATTTATCCTCTATTTGGAGGTAATCAAATACCGCCTTTATCCGGACAACAGCAATTGCGAAAACTATGAACATGCAAGCCTCTATGAACTCATCAAGAAGCAGGGATTTCCAGACAACGGGGATGTCGTTGCCTGCCGAATGGTACGCCCCAATAGCCGCCTGAAAGGTATAAAGCACGAAGCCGAATACTATGAGGTTCAGTTCGTTGATCACTTTCGTGTTCTTGAACGCCTTGTAGAGCGTTGAAAGCGCCAATAATATCAGCACCCCCAACACGACCCGGACTACTTCCAACCACACCGTTGAAACTGCCATATGCATCGCTAAGGGTTAATTCGAGCCTGTATTTAACCCTAACTAAACGCCTTATTTCAAGAATAAGCAGAGCTGATTTCCTCGACAACCGAGCGGTCGGAGTTGTCCTTGTCGCGCTCGAAATAGAACACCTTTGAGGACGCGCCCTCCTTGAGCGCCTCATCATGCGTGATGACGAAGGTCTGCTCGACGATTTTGGGGATCTCGTCATGCAATGCACGGTTCAAAAGCTGCACAGCACGGGAATCCAAATTATGCGTGGGCTCGTCAAGAATCAGCCATGAGAGGTTAGGGGTAAGCACCATTGCGAATGCGACGCGAAGTGTCAATGCGGCGCAGCTCTTCTCCCCGCCCGAGCAATTCTCAATTGGGATCCATTCGTCCTCAAGCGCATTGAGCTCCAGGAGGTAATCGTCCTCGGTCGTGCGGATGCGCAGCCGCTTGTAATCGCCGTAGGGATAAATGCTTGGCCAAAGCGAGTTCATGGCCTCGTTCATTGCCTCGATCAATTGCATGCGCATCTCCGCCTGCGTCTCGATGATTGCCTCCTGGAAACCCGAAAGCCTAACGATTTTTTCCTGCAGCTGCGAAATTAGCGCCTCCTTGCCTTGCATCTCAATAAGTTTCTTTCCCAGATCATTGAGAATGGATGTAATGTCGGATAGGGAATTTGAATGCGAGGAAATTTCCGCATTGAGGGTGGATGATTCCTTTTCCAGCTTCAGGAGCACATTCCTGCCTTCGGATATATCCTCGGGTTTGAATTTGTTTGATTTGAGCAGCTGATTCAGATTGCGCTGTTTTTCCTCAAGAGACGCCATTTCCTTCCTGAGCTTGGGGATCCGTTCCAATTTGAGCAATTGCCGCATCTTTTCCGAATGTTCCGCCTGGAGCGAGGCTATCTCGCTGGCCGCATTTTCCTTGCGCTCCCCCAATTCCGGCACCTGCCTTTCAAAATCCGCAATTTTCTGCGAGATTTTTTTCAGCACGCCCTCGGAATCGGAGAATTCCTTGAGTTTCAAACCTACAAGCTGCGCCTCCTCCAAGACGCGTTTCGCATCCAATATCCCGGCCTTGTTCGACTCGTAGGTTTTTTTGAGGTTCCGCATCTCCGCTTCAAGATGGGCCGCATGCGCCTTTTTCTCCGCCTGCAAATGCGATTTCCTTTCCGATGGAAGGTCCGAATCGCAAATGGGGCATTTCGCCTCCGCGGAATGCAGGCTTTCCAGCGATTTTGAGAGCTCGGATTTTTCCGCCTCAAATTTTGAAAGCGCCGATATTTGGCTCTGCGAATCCGCCTCCAGATTCGCAAGCTTCCCCTTAAGTTGTTCAATGCTGCCCAGTTCCGCCTGCGCCTTGATGAGCGCCATTCGTTCCGCATCGTTCTTGTGCCATTTCTGCAATTCGAGCCTTTGCAAATCCAATGCGGCAACTGCCTCCGACAATGCGGTTGAGGCTTTCTCTTGCCCATTCCGCCCCTCCTGGAGCGATTTTTCAAGTGCCTGCAGGGATATGCGCAGCTTGTTCAGCTCCTCCTCCGTAATTTGCACGCCTTCGGATTCGAGCTCTTTCCGTTTTTCGGATATCAGCGCTTCGGTTGAGGAAAGGTCCCGCTCCGCCCGGCGGTACTCGTGTTCTGCGGCTTCAAGCTCCGCAAGCATCCTGCGGCTATGCCTCAGCTTTTCCTGGTTTTCCGAGAGCACATGCTGCTTTTGGTGCAAATCCTCCCGCGCCTTCTCGGCATCCTTTTCGTGCTTTTCCTTCTGGAGCTTCAATTGAATTGCATTTGCGCCTTCCAGATACCGCTCAAGTTCCAACCTGCTCGCAATCAGCTTGTTGATTGCATTCCCGGCATTTGCTCGGGCTTCCTCGAATTTGGAAATGCCCAGCAGCTCGTCAACCTGTTTTTTGCGGTCGCCCTTGGGCAATGTGAGCAGGTAATCAATCCGGTTCTGCTCCGCATAAATGATCCTGGAAAATAAATCGTAGTCGATTTTCAGGAGCGATTCGACGAGCTCGGTCACGCGGGAGGTCTGCGCCTCTAGCAGCTTGCCTTCCTCGAATAGCTGTGCGCCGGTTGTCTTCGAGCCCGCATGCCTTATGATTTTGTATTTTTTCCCGCCAATTGTGAATTCGAGTTCTATCTCGGCGGATGCGTGCTTGCGCGGCCGCTGCATGACAAGCTCCTCGAGCTTCACCTTCCTGCTCTTCAATGCGGGGAAGGTGCCAAACAGCGCAAAGCTGATCGCATCGATGGCGGAGGATTTCCCGGAGCCCATCTTCCCGATGAACAGGTTGCTGCCCTTGCCAAAATGCATCTCCGTGTCCTCATGCGATTTCCATCTCTTCATGTGCAGCCGCGTTATCATCTCGATCTGATTGATTATAATGAGAAAATATAATAAAGGTAGAAACTGCCCTAAAAGTACAGGCCAAAATTTTTTGTGCAGAAAAAAGCTATTCAATCTTGGCGTTCAGGGAAATGGGCTTCTTGTCGCATGCGCTCGAAACGATCATCTGGCCGGTGTAGGGCCCTTTCGGAGTTCCGGCCGGAACTGTTATCGTGATCCCGAAGAGGACTTCCGTGCCAGGTGCGATCCCCCCCGCAGCATTCGCCTCATCAAGGGTGGTAAGGTCCAATTTCGTCCAGGGCGCAAAATCGCCTGTAACGGAAACGCTTAGTTCAGTGACTGGCATCGCGCCGGTTCCGCCGGTATTCCTAACCTTTACCTGCGTCTTCTTCACGACCGGAAGGTCGGCCTCATCAGCCCGGAAATCCTTCGTTTCGGACTTCTCAAAACTCACATCCAGTTTCGGCTTTTTGTCCGTCTTTTTTAGCTTGAGATCTATTTTCTTATTGGTGTACTTCAGCCTAAGCGTGCCCTTCCTCTCGCTTTGGGTATTTGCATTTGCAGGCCATTGCATTATCGCAAGCAAAGTTTCCTCGCCGCCTGCGGGTATTGCCATCGGCTCGCCGGTTTTTATGAAATCCTCAAGATCAAAGCCCGCGATCAGCTGCGTCTCGAAATCACTTGAGCCAAGGGTGTTGTCAACCAGTATTTCCAATTTTTGCGAGCAGCCGGGCGCAAGTGTGAATTCGTATGCGTTCTTTGCAACGGATAGGTAATTGCGCCTTTCCAATTCGGCTTCAACTGTTGAGGAACTCTGGGCGTCGAGCCTGATGCTTTTCTTGTACGGCACCAGATTTGCCTCAATGGGTGCAATCTTCAACACGAGGTCCTTGTCAGCCGGCACATTGCTCAGTTTCGCATTGCCGATCTCATCCGAAATGGCTTCGGCCACAATCAGGCCGTCATCCTGCTGGAGCGTTACTGTTGCACCTGCAATGGCATCCCCGGGCGAATCGAGCTGCGTCGCCTCCACAATAAGCGTCGCAGTCCTTGGCTGCAGAAGGAAATATGCAGAAATGATTGCAATAATTACAAACAAGGCCAGCACGATTTTCAGGTTGCTTTTGATTGCACCGCCAATCCCGCCAAGCGCGCCCATGATCTTGTCCTTTGGGCCGTCCTCCTCAAGGCTGCCGGAAAGTTCCTTGTAACGATCGCTGCCTTCGGGCGTTAGGGGATTGCTCCCGGAACCCGCATCTCCATTCGCCATAAGGAAGCTACTCCGAAGCGATTTATAAATGATTTGCATTTATGGTTGTGGAACGGTCAAAAGGCAGGACCGAATTGGGATCGGATGCAATGGCAGCCAATAAAATTGGCGGAATTTCGGGTTGTTGGGAACGAAAAAACGGAATGGGCAACATTTTCGCATCGATAGTTATCTTTTTTTTTTGGGCATTTTGAGAGGTTTTTTTATGGCTGGCGAATTCGTGATAAAAACAGAGGGCGGCAAGAAGCAGCTTATAATCAATTACAAGGGCGCGCCGTATGGCGCCGATATCGCGCAGTACGCCGCGTGCATGAAGGATGTCGTGCAGAAATTGCGCGAGGTTGATGCCGATGAGATAGTGCTCTCGGAATATTATGAGCGGATCTACAACGAAGAGCAGACAAGGATGCTCAAGGGCATTGGCGATCTGGTCGCAAAATTCGAGTCCGAAACGGTCTGGAGCCCGAGCAATCTCGGCACGACCATGGACTCGAAATCGCTTGCGCCGCGGCACGATGCGGTGATGCAATTCCTGGACCTGCTTCCGGGAGATCCATTCCGTGCATACCTGTACCTCCTCCAGGAAATCAAGACGCAAATCACAAGGGGCAATACGCTTGGCGAAGCTGCGCTTGATGACCTGAAAGTCTACATAAAAACGCTCGCTTTCCTGCGCTCGGAGCTCGAAAAGACAGAAATGATAAATGCGATGAAGAAGTATCTTTTGCAGCTATCGAGCATTCCTGCTGACCGGAACATCTACCATACGCTCTTCGAAGCCGCAATCAAGCCCTCATTCATCGGCTCGAGGATATTCTTCACCGGGATCGAGAATCTGGAGCTCATCGACCAGTATGAAGTGATGGGCTCGAAGGTGTACATCTACAAGCATCCGGAAAAGGTGGAACTGCTCTACTACATCAACCCTCCGGAGTACACGCTCGCGCCGGACAAGTACTTCCTGCTTGAAAAAACCAAGGAGGTTGTTTCGGCCCACAGGCCCTCTTCCGTTTCGTTCCTGGACATGCAGCAGGCAAGGAGGTATTTCAAGAAAATCTACATGGCAACAATCAATGATCTCGCAACTGCCAATGGGATAAAAATTTCCGCTGATGAGAAGGATGAGCTTGCGACAATTGTTTCGAGGTATACGATTGGCTATGGGATTTTGGAGATTATTCTCTCCGATAGGCAGCTGACCGACGTTTATATCGACTCGCCGCTGGGCGAAAAACCGATTTATCTGGTGCATAGCAAATACGGGCAATGCCAGACGAACATCATATTTTCCGAAGAGGAGGCAAAAAGCCTTATTTCGAGGTTCCGCGCGCTTTCAGGAAGGCCTTTCGATGAGGCGCATCCGATCCTTGATTTTGATTTGCCGGATCTGCAAACAAGGATTGCGGCAATTGGCAAGCCGCTTGCAGTTGATGGCACTGCATTTGCCCTAAGGCTGCATAAGGAAACCCCCTGGACGCTTGCTCAATTTATGGATTTCAAGATGTTTGGCCCCGTTGCTGCAGGGATGCTTTCTTTCATGGTTGATGCGCAGGCAAGCACTTTGATTGTTGGAAGCAGAGGCGCGGGTAAGACCTCACTTTTACAGGCAATGATGCAGGAGATTTCCCCGAACTTGAGGATTATTGTGCAGGAGGACACGCTTGAGCTGCCGGTGCATTCCTTGAAGAGGCTGGGCTTTTCCATCCAGAGATTGAAGACACGCGCGCCTTTGGGGGCTGCGAGCGAGGCGGATGTTTCGGCCGAGGATGCGCTCCGAACAGCTTTGAGGCTGGGGGATTCCGTTCTGATTGTGGGCGAGGTAAGATCCGGAGAGGCGCGGGCGCTTTTCGAGGCCATGAGGGTCGGCGCAGTTGGCAATGTGGTCATGGGAACTATTCACGGCGAAAGTGCTTACTCGATTTGGGATAGGATTGTAAATGATTTGGGCGTTCCCACTACTTCCTTCAAGGCAACGGATTTTGCCGTCGTAGCCACTCAGATCAGGTTCAAGGGCTCATTGAAAAGGGCAAGAAGGCTGATTGAAATTACGGAAGTGAAGAAGCACTGGACGCAGGATCCTGACAGGGAGGATGGGTTCCTCAATTGGATGCAATTCGATGCGGGAAAGGATGATTTGGATATTTTCGAGGATAAAATCAAGGATTCGGAATGGATGAAGAAATTGCAGACCACAAGAGGATTGAAACCGGACCAGATCTGGGCGGAAATAAGGGCAAGGGCCGATGCGAAGCAATATCTAGTTGACCTGAAGCGGAAATACCAGATCCCCAAGCTGCTTGAGGCGGAGAACACATTGCCATCGCACAGCCGGTACATGCTCATTGCAGAAAAGCAGCGCGAGGAAACCGGCTCTGTCAATCATGCGGACCTGCTGAAGGAGTGGAAGTTCTGGGTTGATGAGAACATTGCTAAACCGCTGATGCGGAAGTAGAGGCTACGTCTCAGGCATCTGGAAAATTAGGGGAGGAAAAAGGGGTGTTTATATTCTTTATAAATCGAGGTTTTATTGACAATATATATATACCTAGATGGATACAGGATATATAGGGGGAAAGGGTTGGATCGGATTTATTTGATGTTGGTGTCGCATCGTATCTATTACTCTAGTTTATATTTGTGATATTATGGCCAAACCAATTGTGGAAACACCGATATTAAGGAAAAGGGATAAGGACGCTTTCCTAATCGCTATCAAAGAGGAAGAGGAAAGGCCCAATATAGCGGTAGCTAAATTCTTGACAGAATGCTTTAATCTTTACAATAGAAAAGCAACCCTCTAATTGTTGAATGTTATGGATATCATTCCAGAAGAAGAGCTAACTATCACTAAACTGAACAAAGGAATTGATTTATCAGACTTCGAATGTAAGGATGAAGATTTAACTGGTTTCTTAAAAGATGATGCATTAATTTACTTGGAAAAAAATTTAGCAATTACTTATTTATGCTATTACCAAAATAAGGTTGTCGGCTTCTTTAGCTTGGCGACAGATAGTGTGAAATTGGAAAGGGAGGAAAAGGACGATTTAAACAAGCCAAACCTCTATCCTGCAATAAAAATTGCCAGATTAGCAACCCATAAAGACCGCCATAAGCGGGGCATAGGTACGTTTATGGTAAAAACAGCAATTGGAATGATATTGAAGGTTTCCAACAATGTTGGCTGCAGGCTGGTAACCGTTGATTCCTATCCCGAATCCGTCGAATTCTATGAAAAATTGAATTTTAGGAAGAACCTTGCGTTTACAAATAGGAAAGAAACCGTAAGCATGAGACTCGATCTTTACCCATTCTGGAAAACGACTACCAAATGAGCGAGTTTTCCCTTTCCCCCATTTTTGATAGGTTAAAAACCCGCATATTGCAAGGGTAGAACGGAAGTTCAACGGTTCTACTGCATTCGAATGAGCATTACGAGAGAACGCTAAATGCCTCTTCTTTCAACGGGATTTTAGTGATGAAAGGGTTCTTTGCACCTTTTACCTGCGGATCCTTCATCAGCGCTTTGGGCGAGTCTGAAACTGCCAAAAGCTTCCCTTTCACTACGGCCACCCATTTTCCGGCGTACTTGTCGAATTTGGCGGCGTTCTTCGTGAACCAGTCGAACGTCTCTATATGCGAATACATCACCGACACCGCCCTCCACGTATTAGGAATGGAACCGGCTGGTTTTATAGGTTTGGGAAAACAGCAAGCTGGGTTTGTAGCAGCAGCCTTGCGCCCAATTTTCCGGATGTGATTTGATGGAGTTTAATATTTTCCCTCTATTTCCCTTAGAAATCTATCCGCATTCCGGATTTTAATGCCTTCAAATTCTTCCAGTTCCAGGATGTGCCTATCTCCCGAAACGATATAATCCGCATTGGCTGCTTTTGCGCACTCCAGCACCCTATTATCGTCCGGATCCTTCCAAATCAGGTCTATTCTGTTTTCCGGCTTTAATATAGTTGTAAAATACTCTAAACCTCCAATAATATTCCTGCAACTTGCCTCGCCGACATCAAAATCCCTTTTTAGCGCTTCTGCCAATTCATCCATTAGTTCATGCGAACTAAAAAGTGCTATTTTTCCCTCCATAGCCAAGTTGATGATTTGAAATGGTTTTCCTTCCCAAAATAGGAACGAAACCAAAATATTCGAGTCCGCAACTGCCTTAATCATACGTTTTGCGCCGCCTATGCAGCATCGCATCGACGTCCGATTCCTCGAAGCCCTTCTTTTTTGCGTAATCTTTTCCCCAATCTGAAATCTGCTTGAACGCTTCCGCGGCTGTGGGCAATTTCAATTTCTTCAGGAGAATTACATCGTCCTGCGCAAAAACCGCGAACTTCTCCCCCGGCTTGATTTCCATCGCCTTCCTGACCGCTTCCGGGATCACAACCTGGCCCTTTGATGAGATGCTTGTTACTGCCTGCTCCATAAAATCGCCCAAAGTAATATAATCTTACTTATTTAATAATCTTACGTTGGGCTGGTTTCCGGAAACAAGCGCATACGTGCCTCTTCCCTGCTGCAATATTAGGCTTGGGTTGAAAAATTATCAACTAACGGTTGACTTCTGATCGCCGGCTGAAGGAAAAGGGGCTGAAGAAGGCGGGGAGCGGCATGGGAAACGGAGGCGGATTCCAGAACCTGAAGAATAGGGGGGCTGCGTACGGAAGGACTGAAACAGAAGAGGGTGGAGAGGGGGCGTTACTTTAACGTCAATGATTATATGCATCATAAAGAGCGTAAAGCCAAACAGAAAAGTAAAGAATAAATGCTATAACTAGTGACCCTATCCCAATTGGAGCTTGGCCCGATAAAAGTCCTAGTAAAACCCCCGAAATTCCAAACATTATCGCAAAAATGCCTACGAATATATCGAATAAAAGAAGTAGCAAACCCTTCGTAATTTGACCTTTATAGATATGCCCCAATCCCGGAATGAAAAAAGATAAAACAGCAGCTAAGCCGTAGTGAAAGTCTGGCTTTTCTTGGGTCTGCCGGTATTGTGGCTGCCGGAAATTTGAAATATTAAAAGGCGTTTGTTTAGATTTAATACGGCTTATAGGAATTGTTAAATTTGCCAAGAACCCTTTGGAGAAATACATTATTACGATCCCTAAAATGAAGGGAATAAGTGTAACCGCATATAGTGAACCATGGTTAGGATTCGCAATACAATACGGCTGTTTTCCATAATCTGTATTGCACAAACCACTCTGACAATCATCATTAATTTTACAATTGCCCAATTCTTCATTGCCACCACGCTGCGCAAGAACGTGGGAAAAATTAAGAAAAGAAATAAGGATTAGTACGATTCCAAGAAGGAAAAAACCAGCAAGTTGGGTACGTTCCATAGATAATCCCATTACATAATTATTCCGATAATTTCTCTTTACGTCTTTGTGGAAATACGCTATAGGGATTCTTTTCTCTTATAACATAGTCAGCTTCTTTCCTTTGCTTCTTTGTTGGTTGGGC
>JAZDKC010000058.1:0-8768 GCA_043803465.1 Microcaldota archaeon | reverse complement strand
ATTTGTGCAGCTGTATTTCTTTGAGAAATTGGATGGATTCCAGCTGGTATATAAATCGCCCAGCAATCAGGTGAAGATCTTCAAGCTTCTTGTGTGAAAAGCCAATATGATAATATTCTCGTTCGCGGAAGTGCTTTTCGCCTCGATTGCAGCGGCATTTATCGCGGCTTTTTTCACGACCCCGTTCATCATCTTCAATTCGAGGAAGGCGAATATCGTCGGTTCAGACAGGAACAAGAAAAACGAAAAAATCCCCGAAATGGGCGGGATAGCGATCGTCACCGGGACCGCCCTGGGCATTCTGATTGCCATCGCGTTCGGATTCAACCTGCAAACAGATGTTTTGATTTCAGGGTTGGATATCCAAATACTTCTGGCTGCGCTTGCGACCGTCCTTTTCATGGGGATTCTGGGCCTTATCGATGACCTGTATGCACTTGAAAGGAAAATCAAGGCACCGATACCATTCATTGCAGCCATTCCACTGTCCGCTGTAAGGGCCGGAACGCGCAATTTGAACCTGCCGCTGATTGGTTCGCTCAATTTCGGCTCGTTTTATTCGTTGGTGATAGTCCCCATAGGGGTTGGTGGCGCGTCAAATGCGTTCAATATGCTAGCTGGCCTTAACGGGCTCGAAGCGGGATTGGGCGCGGTAATGTCTCTAGCGGTGCTAATCGCGGCATACGCTAAAGGATCCCTGGAGGCGATGATCATCTCCGCATCGTTGTTTGGAGCGTGCCTTGCGTTCCTTTTCTACAACAGATTTCCCGCTAAGATATTCCCGGGGGATGTGGGCACTTACCCGATCGGGGCGACAATTGCCACTGCGGTAATAATCGGGAATCTGGAATTCTTCGGCCTTTTCCTTTTCCTGCCGCATTTCATCGAGCTGGTCTTGAAATTGCGCACGCGCTTTAGGGGCGAGAACTACGGCATCCTGAAAAAAGGGCTGCTTTATCCTCCTAAAAAAATAGAATCACTCACGCACATAGTAATGAGATTCGGCCCGATGACTGAGGGGCAAGTTGTGAACAGGATATTGTTGGCGGAAGCGGCGGTGGCAATTATTGCGCTTGCACTTTTCGTATAAAAATTAGTTCGATGCCTTTTTATTAAGGATTTTGCGGCATGCTAATTTTTTCCCTTATATGCGTAAATCATGATATTCTGCGCCTTGCCCTTCACATAGCATCCGAGCACGCGCGTATTGAGGAGATACTCGAAGCCGTTCTTCTCGAAAATACCAAGGAAATGCGCGAGTTTCGAGGATGCGCCGCGGGAATGGTGGTGGTATTCCAGGATCATTTCATTAATCAGCCTCATTTTGCCCCCCTTCGAAAGCTCCTCAAGCACCTCATGCTCCGCGCCCTCGATATCTATCTTGGCAAAATCGATTTTTTGGCGGATATACCCCGAGAGTGGCGCAACATGAACAGCATATGCTGAGAACTCCTCTTTCTTGAAGCCCTTTTCCACGACAATGGTGTCACCGCCGCCGCCTGTTTCCGCCTCCTTTGAGCTGTAGAAAGTGGTTTTTCCGAGTTTTCCCCCCAAGGCAATATTGTGCAGCCCCACATTCCCCAAATGGTTGGATTTTACGTTTTTCTGAAGCAGTTCAAAAGTTTTCCTTCCGGGCTCGAACACTTCGATTTGGGAATGGGGGTAATAATACTTGAAAAACAATGTCACGATTCCGATGTTCCCGCCGCAATCGAGTATCCGCGGCCGCGGGGTGGTTGCCTTGAAAAAATATTGCTTGCGCAGGAATATCTCGCGGAAAAGGTTGTAAAACATCTGGAAATCGATGAAGCGTATCTTGAAACCCAGCGTGTTTTCGGAACTGCTCCTCACCCCAAAAAGCTTATAGAGGAAAATATACTCAAGAGTGAGTTTCAGGTACGCAAGATAAATCCGGAACTTCCGTGTCAACGAATCATCGCTTTTGAACAACATTACAGTATCAAATGCGAAGCCCGAAATAAGCGAAAACATATGCATCTCCTACCCCTATTCATTCCGCAATTTAAATTCTTTGTGGTGAGTTGCGGGAAATCGGTTTTAAACTCTCCCATTCTAACATACGAATATGGAAAACATCAACATGCATGCAAAAACGCAGGCCCGAAAGCATATCCATGAGGCCATGAATGCCGCGTTCGGCATCGGGTTTCCAATGGAACAAATCGAGATAACCGATTCTTCTGATTGCGAGCATGGCGACCTTTCAACGCCGGTGTGCTTCAAGCTTGCAAGGGAGCTGAAAAAATCGCCCCACGACATTGCAAAAAAAATCGAGCCGCACCTCAAACAATTGCTTTCCGGGGGCGATTTCTCCAATGCAAACGCCCTTAACGGCTTCCTCAATCTTTCCTTTTCAGACAAATATTTCTTGGATAGTGTTAAATGCGCGCTTGGGGCGGGAAAAAATTTCGGCAGGAATGATTTCGGGGAGGGAAAGAAGGCGATAGTCGAGTATTCTTCCCCAAACATCGGCAAGCCGATGCATATTGGCCATATCCGCTCCACGATCCTGGGCGATGCGGTCGCGAGGGCTCTGCGCTTTTGCGGCTACAAGGTCATTTCATCAAATTACCTTTGCGAAGCGGGCTTGCAGACTGCAAAATTGCTGCTCTCGGTCCGGCTCTTCGGGAAGGAAAAAATCGCAACCGAAAAGGATTTGCTGGAGCTTTATGTGAAAATCCATAGGGAAATGGAGAATAAACCCGAGCTGGAGGCGCAAGCGCAGGAGCTGGTTTTGAAAATGGAGTTGGGCGATGAGGCTGTGCTAAAGCAGCTCTCGAAAATACGCTCCCTTAGCACCTTGCCCTTCGAAAAGAACTATAAGAGGCTGAATGTTGTTTTTGACGAGGAAGTTTACGATTCGGACTACGTTCCGTTCGGGAAGGCGCTTGCAAAGGAGGCGCTTCTAAAGGGGATTGCTTTCCAGGATAAGAATGGTGAAACTGTGGCGGATTTGGGGAAACATTCCCTGCCCAACCTCATAATTGTCCGCTCCAATGGCACAACCCTATATAGCACGCGCGATTTGGGGCTTGCGGATAGGGATTACAATAAATACAAATTCGATGCGAGAATTTACGTGACTGCCTCGGAGCAGAACCTGCATTTCCAGCAGGTATTCGCAATCCTTAGGGCGTTGGAAAAGCCTTATGCGGACAGGCTTAAGCACATTGGATTCGGGTTGATTTCTCTCGAGGAGGGTAAGCTTTCAACCCGGGAAGGGAGGGTGCTGCTGCTGGAAGATGTCATCAATGATGCGGTGGCATTGGCTCTTCGGGAGGTCCTGAATAGGCAGGAATATTCGGAAAAGGATGCGGGGGAGATTTCGGAAATTGTAGGGGTCGCCTCACTGAAATATTCGGTTTTGAGGATTTCGTCTGAAAAGGACATCAAGTTCTCGATGCAGGAGGCAGTGAAATTCGATGGGAACACGGCGGCATATTTGCAATACACGGCAGTTAGGGCAAAGAACATCATCAGGAGGGCAAGCGCTGAAAAAATCAAAATTGCGGGCGAAAAAAGCGGCGGCTATGCGCATAACCAGGAGGAGAAAAAGCTGATTTCACTCATCTCGCAGTTCCCAAATGTCACGGAGCATGCGGCAAGGCAATTGATCCCGTATACCATCTGCGATTACCTGTTCAAATTGGCGCTGCAGTTCTCCGCGTTCTACAATGCATCGCCGGTCCTGAAGGCTGAGACAGCTGAGGCACGCGCTGCACGCCTGCGGATCGTTGAAGCAACCGGGATAGTGATGCAAAACGGGCTGGGCCTGCTTGGGATTGGGATACCGGATAAGATGTAAATGCCGAATAGCTATTGCAAGAATTTCCATCATATTTAGCTGCAGCTATTGTCAAGGAAAAATAAGAAAAAGAAACGCCTACTTTTGGATCGTTATATCCATGCTCGACACTTTGCTCATGCGGCCGTCCTCTGAGGGAAGCTCTTCGGTGGTGAGTTCGATATTCTTGATCTGCATCGTGGAAAGGAAACGGTTCTTGACTATCTGTGTGATGTCGACCGCCTTGCTGATGCTCCGGCCCCTGGCCTTGATGTGCAATTCTGCGATGCCCTGATTGAACTGGGTCACGACGGCCAGCACGTATGCCATCGTGTCCTTCTTCCCAACGTAGATGATGTTCTTGTCGCCTTCTTGCATGTTTACCCCCCTTTGCCGTGTTTGTTTGATTGAGTGAGTAGTATTAGGCGCTCGATTCTATATAATTATTTGCTTTTTGTTCGCGAGGCATACACCATAACTACCTGCGTTCCGCCAGGCTCGTACGCGCCGTAATGCCTTGCGCTGAGCATGTAATCGAATCCGTTGGCCTCCAGTATTTTGAGGAAATTGCCCAGGAATGCGCCGGACGTATGGTTATGATGATGGTATTCCAATGTGAAATTTGCGATGCGCTGCAATTTGTTTTCAGCTGCAAGCTCCGCGAATACCTCCAGCTCCGCACCCTCGATGTCCATTTTCATGAAGTCGATTCTGCCCTTTACAAATGAAGAGAGCCGGCGGCTTTTCACTTCGTAAACATCAAACTTCGCTTTTTCGCCCTTTCCAATAATCACCGTGTCGGTGACGCCGCCCCACCGCTCCTTCGGGGTGTAAAACTCGAGCGTTCCGTCCTTCTTCCCGAGCGCATACTCGTAAAGCCTAACCTTTGTGAGCCTGTTCACGCGGCAATTGTACTGCAGCGCTTTGAACGCGTCCTTGCCGGGTTCAAATGCGATTATTTCCGCGTCGGGGTAATAATATTTGAAGTAAAGCAGCGACATGCCGATATTGCTGCCTGCATCAATTATCCTCGGGTGCCTGTTATTCGATGAAAAGCGGTACTCTCCTTTGATGAATATTTCCCTGAATAGATGGTAGAAAACATCGTAATCCAGGACGCGGACCCTATAGCCAAGGAAACTCTCTTGGCAAGGATTGCGCCGAAGCATGCGGAAAAGAATCAGATATTTTAAAGTGAGCCACGTGTAAGTGAAAAGAAGCCGGATTTTGTTCTTAATTGTGTCACTGTTTTTAAATAGAAGGAAAACGTCGAAAAAAAATGTGGCAAAAAAAGTGAGGCACATAGAGGATTAACACCTAATTGCCCGTCAAATCACTTGATCCATTCAGGCGGGCTACTTTATCACAGAATCAAACTTCCCTTCGTCAATTTCCTTCATGATTTCGCGCGGGTCTTTCGCCTCAACAGTAATGCCCATGCTTTTGCACGTGCCCACGACCTCCTTCGTTTGGGTTTTAAGCGTTTTTCCATGCAGCGAATCGGCTTTCATGTGCGCGATTTTCACGCATTGCTCCACGGCGATGTTGCCGATCGTCTTCTTGCCCTTCACGCCAGCTTCCTCCTTTACGTTCTCTGCGATCCCGATTTCCTTCTTCAGCAGTGCGGAAACTGGCGGTGTGCCCACGGCGATCTCGAATTCCTTCGAATCCGTATCGACAACAACCTTGACAGGCACTTGCATTCCCTTGAATGCGGCTGTTTTTTCGTTTATCTGCGCAAGCACAGCCTGGATGTTGACCTTGGCTGCACCTAATGCGGGCCCCAAAGGCGGGCCTGCATTTGCCTTCCCCCCCTCGACCATCACCGGAATTGTAAGCTTGCCCATATAGTTTCACCTTACTGCTGAATCACTTTGACAGTGTTCATTTTGATTGTGACTGGAATCGGCACCGCGACCTCAACCAGCTCGACGATAATTTCTTCCTTTTCCCGCTGGATCTTCACAACCTTGGCCTTCTCGCCCTTGAAAGGCCCGGAAGTGATTTCGACCATTTGCCCATCCTCAAGCAGGATTTCCTGCGGCTTGCTCTCGAGCATATCCTTCAGGTCCTCGATTTTCATCGGCCGATGGAGCATGCTTTTCACATGCGGGACGTTGTTGATCAATCTTTTTGCCTCGACCTCGTTCTCCGCCTCCGTGATAAGATAGCCCTTAAGGTAAGGGGAAACCACTATGGTCTTGACAGGCATCTTGTTCTTCTTGACTTTTTCGTAAAGCAAATCCGCTACGATGTTTTCCTGCCCTGACGTGACCCTGAATGCATACAACATATCAAATCCCCCCTAGAAACCCCTAAGCAAATTTGCAGCCGTGTGCACAATGAAGCCGATCGCGCCCACAATCGCCATTCCCACGGCAGTGCTTATTGCGATCTGCCGGTATTCGATTCCCGCCGGCTTATGCGTGACGTTCAGGACGCGCTGGCTTTGCTGGATGAACTCCCCGACCGAATTCATTATACCCATAGCTCTCACTTTTTTCATCTTGCATTTGGATTATCGTTCCGATTTTCCATTCCTTTTTTCCTAACCGGTATATTGCAAAATAAAGGTCTAAGCAATAAAGCACCCGGGAATAAAAAAAGCGTATTTACTTAGCGGTTATAGGTTTTTAATGGTTTTGAATCGGCCTACGGAACGCCGCATTCGGCAACGCATTTGTCTGTCGCAGAGATTGCATTTTTTGAGACCGATACGCAGTATCTGGGCGCAACTTCCCTCTGCTCGTTCGCGCAAACCACCACATACGCCTCGACCCTCTTTTCAACATTGATTCTGTCTGGTTGAACAGTCAGCTCGTTGCCGCAGATCTCTCCGACGCAGGAGAATTCGACATCATCCTTAGAAATCGGGAGCTGCACGACCACTTCGGCCCGAATAAGCAAATCGCCTTCAAGGAAATTGGCTTTTTCAGGCGTCGCAACGCCGACTCCGCCCCTGCTCTGGAGGCTTTGGAGGCCCTCCGTGATCGTTCCGCGATAGTTGCTGAAATCATTAGTTGGTGCGCAGCAAATTGGTAGGAAAATTATGAATAGTGCGTAGAGCGCCACGAAACCCAATGCGATAATTTTGTTCAATCGGATAATGGCGTTCTGCCATAGGTCATCGGACTGCTTGACGAAAATAAGCCCGACCATCAGGAAAAAATACATGACGCCGATGAGGAAACCATAAAGGGATTGGGAGAGGAAAATGGAAAAATAGCCTATTACGAAGGAAACGACGGGAATCGGTGCAAAATCGAGGGCGCGTTTAATAACAAATGGCAATTCCATGCTATCACATTATGCTCTCCAGATCAATGCTTTGCTCGATCTTCTCATCCGTGACAAGCATTTGTGAATCAGCACTGCCATCGTCGCGCATTCCGGCAAGCACCGCAAGAACCCTGACTTCGCCTCCGGAAAGCGCCTTGTCAATGGTCGCACCCCAGATGATATGCGCATCGCTTGAAATCTTCTGGCTGATCGCATTCACCGCGGCTTCCGCTTCCCCCAGGGTCAGGTCCTCGCCGCCCATGATGTTGATGAGGCATTTGTTCGCCTGGGTGACATTCACATCGATTAATGGGGATTTCAATGATTTTTCAGCAGCCATCACAACGCGGTTCTTGTCCCTGACATTGGCGGTTTCGCCCAGCCCGATCATGGCAATCCCGGAATTCTCGATGATTGTGCGAACATCCGCAAAATCCAAATTGACAAGGCCGGGTTTCGTGATGAGTTCGGTGATTCCCTTGACTGCATTTGTAAGGACCATGTCCGCGGCCTTGAATGCCGAATTCAATGGCAGATCAGGCACGTAAAATAGAAGTTTATCATTTGGAATGGCGATCGTAGTGTCGGCAATTCCCCGCAGCTTGTGGAGCCCCTCCATTGCATTCTCCATCCTCTTTGTGCCCTCCGAGGTAAACGGCATCGTCACGATTCCAATTACAAGCGCGCCGTTATCCTTTGCAGCCTTTGCGATCACTGCTGCGCTTCCGGTTCCGGTGCCGCCGCCCATTCCGCAAGTAACGAACACCAGGTTTGCATCCTTTAGCAGCTCTTTGATTTCGGGTTCGCTTTCCAGCGCAGCTGCCTCCCCAACTGAAGGATTGCTGCCTGCGCCCAAACCCTTCGTTTTCTTCTTTCCCAAAAGCACCTTCTTGGGCGACCTGATTTTCAGCAGGTGCTGCGCATCCGTATTCATTGCGACGATATTCGCGCCATAAATGCCGATATCGAACATCCTATTTACCGTATTGCAGCCGCTTCCGCCAGTTCCGATCACAAAAATTTTGGGCACGCTTTGCTCGATGAAAGTTTGGAGCTCCGCGTCATCCTTGCTTATTGGCGCATCGTCCGACTCGGTGGTGATGTTGCTCTTGTCCTCAACCGCCGCCTTCTCCTTTTGGATCTCCTCCTCTTCCTTATTCATCTCCTCTTCCATTTGCCTCAATCTCCTCTCGTTTTCCTCCCTGATTATTTCCGCATGATCCTTTGCAGTGCTAGGTTCGGAGCCTTCCTCGAAATCGCCCTTCAGAAATTCGATATTCTCGTTGATCTTGTCCATCAGGCCCATTCAGATCACTGCGTATGCTGCTTCTCAAGCTTTTCTTCATCTAAAACCAATTTTCCCATGTATACGACAATCGCCAAAGCGACCGCGCCGAATACCACTACAAGCTGGTTGAGCTGTATGCCCGCAACCACGCCATTGTACAGCCCGCTTATCGTGAGCAGCACAACCAGCATGAAGCCAAAGAGCAGGTAGGATATGCGGTTGAAAATTTTCCGCCTTTCCTTCATGTTTTCCATTTGATCACAACACTAGTTAGCAATATCGCAAAGGTGCAGCTATACTCACTAAACGCAAATTTAAAAGCATAGCCGTTTTTGGTTTAGCTTGGGGAAGCATGGAATTTCGGAAGGAAGGGCAAAGGTTTGCAATCCGGCTGCA
>JAZDKC010000057.1:0-51389 GCA_043803465.1 Microcaldota archaeon | reverse complement strand
GTGCAGCTTAGACTCCATATCAACCCCCCAATAGCTTAAGCATTTGAAATATATGTATTTTAATAGGGAGCTTAATAACTTTTGGGGTAAGAGAAGATGGCTATGATTGTGGTTTCCCTTGGCGGTTCGCTGCTATATGGCAATGGGGGCAAATTCGATGCTGCCTTCGCAAAAAAATTAGCCGCATCAATCATCGTTGCAAAAAACAGCGGCTGCCCGTTGATTTTGGTTGTAGGCGGGGGCAAAAGGGCAAGGGAATATGCGAACAAGGCGAGGGCGGAAGGAAAAGGCGAATTCTTTGCCGATAGGGAGGCGATCAAGGCCACCAGGGAAAATGCGAATGAAATGATCAAGCTTCTTGGAGAGCATGCCTATGGGCAAGTGGCGCTTTCATTCGATGATTCGAAAAACGCAACTAAGCAAAACAAAATACTGGTTTCCGGAGGGATGCTTGAAGGCCTTACGACTGATGCAGTTTCAGTGCTTTTTGCTGAAATGGTTCGTGCTGATGCGGTTGTCAATTTAGGGGATACCGCTGGAATTTATTCTGCCGACCCCAAAAAGGACCCGAAAGCCTTGCGCATATCCAAAATGAGCCATTCCGAACTCGTTGATTTGGCAGTCAGGAACGACCAGCGCAAAGCCGGAACACACTTCATATTCGATCTTGTTGCCTCGAAGCTTTCTGCAAGGAGCAATATAGAGCTCCGATTCATCGACGGCAGGAATTTATCGGAAGTAGCCGCCGCGCTTTCGGGCAGGCGGTTCAGGGGGACGGTTGTGAAGGGCTAGTGATGCGCATGAAAAAATCTGTGTTGCCCTGCAAATTATTTTACCAGTTCAACGAAGTAGGCGTTGAAAAGGAGGATAATTTCGTCCTGATAAAGATGTACCCCCGATGGGGTAACATACGGAAGCCGCCACCGAAGGATTTTGACCCCTCGCCTGTCGGGGCAATTTGCAAGGCGTCGGAACTCGGGGATATTTTGGGAATGATCGGAGCGTTGGATCTTATGAGGTACCGCAACGCGAAGGACTCTGATTTCGGGGCCTCCCCTCCCGATTTGGCGCATGCGGAATTTCTGAAAATAGCAATCGATGATGAAGTCGCAGTATGCTGGGGAAGGAACTATGCCATGCTCCAGGAACCGCTGCGCAGGCCGCTCTTGGCAATCAACGACCTTCTGGAAAGGAAACTTGCCCTATTGCACAAGTAGGCTAAATGACGCAAACCTCCAATACGGCCGGCTTTCCCAGCTCCCCGCCTTCCCTCAGGATTGCAATCCTCTTGATGCATACCCCTTGACCCGTTTCAGGAAGATCCCCAATCCTCAAAATTGCAGGCGCATCAACCTCCTTAACGCTGATTCCGAGCTTCTTCCCGTCATCCATTTGAAAATATTCCTTGATTTCATTCAAACGCATATTCCCCAGAACATCGATTCCCCCATCCGAAATCTCGTTCGCATGGATGAAGCTATCATCGCATTTTGCCAGACCGTATTCATCTGCGCAGGAGTATAGCAGATGGTCCGCCAAAAAAATCGCATTCCGTTCCTTTTCAGCGATTGATAATTGCGAGGAGAGCGAATCAGCCTGCAGGAAAAATCCCGAGAACAAGAGCACTAATGTGGCAATCCAAAGCAGCACCGCAAGCATCAGGTCCGTTGCGAAAATGGCGCGCATGAATCATTCACCAATCCGCCCCCACGCAAAAAACATATGGAAGAAAAGGTTTTTATATTCGCCAAGAGAAGAATTTAGATAAGGTTTATATAGCTCAAAGCATATACTAAACCCGTAAATACGGCAAATAAATGGTGATAAATCATGTACGGCGGCGTTGCAGGCAGAACGAGTCATCTTGAAAGCTCTATTCCGTTGATTCTGATAATAATTCTCGCAATATTCATTGCGGGCAATTTCGGCCTCGTGAACTTCTCCGACGTGCCGCTTTTGGGCTCCATTTTCGGGGGCAAACAGATAAAAGTCGGGGTAGTCGGATCGCCAAGCCCCGGGCTGAAGGACTTATTGCTTACAAAGGATGCGCAGGAAGCCGGCATACACATGATGGGGATATTGCGGCCCGAATCCTTGGTTGCATCCGGAACCCTGAAATCCTTCGATGTCGTGATTTTGCAGGGCAAGCAGGTGTGTGACCGGACCGCCCGCAGGGTACTTACCGAATGGGTCAAGGGCGGCGGGAAGCTTTTTGTAATCGGGGATGCATGCACCCGCGTTTCCGATGATCCGGCGGCATTCGGATGGGATGTTGGCGGGAACCTGGGCGATGTGATGCCTGTAAAGATAGGGGGCATTACGCACCAAGCGGAACCGGTCAGGCGCGGCTGCTCTTCAGGAATGTTTCGGTTTGCAGACTTTGCGCACCCGATAGGTGCAGGCATTGATGACTTCCACTTCTCCGGCACCACAATAGATGTCACCCCCTGGACAAACGGGAACATCGTTTCTTACATAGATTGCTCGGACTCCGGAAAGGGCAATGTTGCCACGACCCCCGCAATAGTCGAAAGCACCGGCGGGCTCGGAGGCAAGGTAATCTATTGGGCATATGACCCGGGCAGCTCCTCAAGGAACCTGTTCATCAACGCCTTGAAGTACGTCAAGAACCAGAAGGGCTGATTTTTTTCTTTATCGCATTTTTTTTGCGATAGTGTTTTCAAGCAGGTCTACGTTTAGGATCAGGTTCCTCTTCCTCCGCACCTTTTGCGGTTCGTTCGGCTTGACGGCTCCGAGGGAACCGATCTCCTCATTGAACCTCGCAAGCAGTCGCCTTAAAATAAATGCCGGAAATTTTGACAGATGGACCATTTCCCTTTCAGTAGATCCCCTGGTGTTCCTGTTTTCCACTCTTTCAGTGAACTTGGACAGTATTTCCTTGACTTTCGATTCTTCGTGGGCGATGTCGTATTGCATTATTGATCTCGAAACCCATGCCTTCCCTTTGAATACCACCGCGGGAACCAGATCGGAAATGCTTTGCATATCCGAAATACTTATGCCGAGTTTTTCCGAAGCAACGGCCGCAGGCAGATGTGTGGACTCGAGTATTTTTTTGATGACCTCTACGTGTTGCGAGAATATGTGCCTTGGAATCGAAAGCTGTTTCGCCAAAACCTTATGCTTTGTTTCCGCCCCCTCTAGGCCCCCGAAAATAGCGAGTTTATCGCCCCGCAAGAACATCTGGAGGTCATTTATGGGCTCATTAAGCCCGAATTTTTTTGCAAAAAGGGCAGAAACGCCGTGCCCGAATTTGAACAAAGAGTAGATGGGTGGCAAAGCATTATCCTTGATGACCCCCTGAATCGATTTGATCCTGTTGCCGACCGTTCTCATGGGAATGAGCATATCCCGGGATATCTGCGAATTAGAGGCGCCGGGATTAGCTGCGATATACTCGATAATTTTCGAATCCTTTGGTTTGAAGAAGGATGTGAGCTGGAGGGGTGAATCGATTCCTGCAATCTTGGCATACTCTTCGGTTATTTCAGTCCATCTGCTTTTATCCTTCCCGCCGGTTATGATCGGTTGGGGATAGCCGAAGCGTACCAGCTGGTCGGAAAAAATGTTCAGGTATATTTTTGCATTGTCTATTGGCAATCCTGCCCTATTCATCAACTCCCCGATCCTCCATCTCCCCTTCTCTTCAAATAGGGCGGCAATTTTCCGATATTTGGGGTCCAGATGATCCCTGCAATCCGCAGTCGGAGCACCCAGCTGGTATAATGTACGCGCGTTTGCATTGATTCCGATGATGTACTTGCCATCGCTCCTCCGCATGGTCATGATCGGCCTTGAAACCGTGCCGTTCCTCAGCGTATTGTTGATCTGATATATTATGCTGGGCACCGACTCCCTTTTGAGATTGCCGTACTTTAATAACAATTCGCGGATTTCCTCTTCGGTAGCAGGGCCCTTTTCCAGCCGTTGCCACACCCGCCTGCCCTGATTTTTGAGAAGCGATGCGGGACCCAGAATAAACGGCAGGCTGCGGCCGTCACCATCAATCATATCCGGGTTGAATCTTACGAATCTGAATCGTGCAGGCTTTGTTCCGGCAATTTCCCTCCCCCTGGAGTTTAAAAAAACCAAAGAACCGGGCATCCTCTTTGAAATTGCATCTATCGCGGGCATCACTTTCGCCAATCCTCCCGCCTCCCTGACATCCAAGGGGGACAACAGGAGTCGGCGGGCGAATTCATTGCCCCGCTGTCCGAAATCGTACGAGGCTATTTCTTCAGGGGAAAAACGAATGGTGCCGCGTTCCATAGCATATATGTCATATCAACTATTTTATAACTTAACCGATGATAGCTTATTTCGGGTGGGGAAAATAATAATCGGGATCGACGCCGGCGCAACATTTGCGTTTGCCGCCTTGAATTTCAACGGGGAACTCCTAGCGCTACGGAGCAGGCGGAACGTGAAGAGGGAGGAGATCATCCGGATGCTCGAGCCCTTCGATCCCATCATCATCGCGAGCGACACCAACCCGCCTTCCAAATTAGCAAAACGGCTCTCTGCAACTTTCAAGTGCAGGCTTTCCTTCCCCCAAAAATCGCTGACCCAGCTTGAAAAGACGCGTATGACCCGTGATTACAATTTTTCCAATGTGCACGAGAAGGACGCGCTCGCTGCCGCACTGAAGGCGTTCCACAAGATCGAGAACAAGATGAGGCAGGTGGAGAGGCACTTCCGGCAGCAGGGAGGCTATTTGGACCTTCAATCAATCAAGCATAAGGTCGCAAGCGGAAGAAGGATCCGGGAAGCTATCTATTGATCACACTTCCGGAGGGAGTGAGGATGGCTGACGCATAAGTGCCGAGTCGCAGCTTAGCGCATATCGGTTCATTTCACATATTCGCCTTTCAATAGGCTCCTTAACATGCCTGCCCCAAGTATCAGTCCGTTCCGTTTTTGTATGATTCCAGGGTCCCTGCCGGGCCTTGCGTTTTCAAATTTTTTAAGCTCATCCTCAATGTGCCTTAATGCGCCCGACCATGTGCCCCTTTTTCCGGGCATCCGGGCGATTGCTGTAACAGCGCCTGCTTCGTTTGGAAGTATTTCGGCGGCCTGGGCGGCCCTCGCATATGCGGAGATTATGCCCTTTACGCGTTCTATCTCCATTTCCTCCTTAGAATATCCTTCCAGAGTTTTTATCGCGTGGATCGGCAGCAACAACCTGCCTTTGTATCGGAATCCGCCCCAGTTGTAGCCGAGCAACCCGATCTCATGCTTTTCAATGCCCAGGATTCCCGCGGCCTTCGCCTCGTCATAATGCGTCTTCAATATCAGGTTGTTGACTCCCTGCATTCCAAGGCTGATTGCGCGCCTGGTGGTGTTATATTTCGCTGCAATCGCGTCCCTAGTAACCCTTCCGCCTTGCAGCACATACTCGAGCGCGGCCTTTTCCCTTTCGTGAACCAGGTGGCCCAAGATTCCATTGGGCCTTGGCAACCCGAACATCTGCGCAAATTCGTTCGTCAGCACGGTCCCGCGCTGAGGCAGCCTATAAATGTACGGGAGTTTGTTTTTTTCGATTTTTTTCATTATTTTGGAATATGCGGATTTTACTACGTCGTGCGTGCGTCCTATGGCCTTGACAATGTCGGGTAGGGTCTGGCCGGGGCTATTTCCGATTTGCCTAATTATATCGGCCTCTACGGGGGAGAAATAGCTTTCCAGCTCATTTGTCGGGGCGATCCCGGTAGCGGCTACGAATTCCTTGGTAACCTCGTGCCAAACCCCTCCCTTGCCTCCTCCCGACCGTATCGGCAAGGGGAAACCCAGAGGCGTCAGTTTATTGTTCAGGGCTCTTGGCATGCAGTCCGCAGCGTCTATCCCAAATCCCAATCTTTTTACAATCTCGATATTATTCCACCGCTTCTTTTCGTGGAATAGCAGCATCAACTGCTTGTACTTCGGCTCCAGGTAATCGAGATGGTTTATTTTGGGCGGTGTGCGCCCGGTTATTTCAAATACCTCCGGAGAAAGGGCCTCTATGGACTTATATTCATATACCGAAGCATTCGCGGCATGAATTCCATAATGGGCAAAAACTCCATTGATCCCGATCAAATAGTTGGAAATTGCACCGCGTGAGCATTCCTTGCCGGTTTTTTTCAATATTTCCCCCTGCAGTTGCGCGATATCTGCAGGGCCCTTTTCCAGCCTGTTGAAAACTATCAGCTCGCGTGGCGTAAGCACCCTGCGCAAACCGATCCTGACCGGGTCGTAGGCAAACTTTGCGCCGGTAAACCTGTTCGGATTCAATTGCAGGAAATACGCGCGGTATTTTTCCGCCGGCTTTCCGAACCTGTCCAAAGCGAGTATCGCATTCGGCAATTTTGCATGGATTCCCTCGACTATTACGGCGCGTTCGTTGGTCTTCGCATTCGAAATCCGGTCCCCCAACTTTAGGGGGCCGCCGAACAGTTTTCGGACGAACTTCTTCTCCCTTCCAGTAAGCTGCGTGTTTTCAATATCGTCGGGCGTCAATTTCGCTCTTGGGGTTCCCATCAGACCAATAAGTAAGTCGGCTCATAAATTTATATTCGTTGACTTTGGGCGACCTGCAACCCGACCGAAACAAAAAGCCCTGCAACTTTTTCCCAAGGATCCGCGGATTCAGCCGGATTTCAGCTGCAGGGCGTTTTCCAGCAAATCCTTTACCAGGAGCAGGTAATTCCTTTTTGTCGAAAAGAAGCCGTTCGGTTTTTCGCCATCGAGCCCTGAAAGGCTTTCTTCCGTTTGCCCTAGCCTTTTCATCAGCAGGAATTTTGGGAATTCCAAAAGCGCAATACTTGCCTTTGCGGTTGACGGGAATCCAGTGCGCTGGGCCACTTTACCCAAATAACCGGAAATAATCTTTTCGATAGCTGCCCGCTCAGAATGATAATCGTAAGCGAGGGCCGATTTAGGAACCCAAATTTCGCCCCTGAAATTGATTGTTGGTGCAATCTTGGACAAATATTCCATTTCGGGTCCTACATCCCCCGATTCTTGAATATAATCCTTCAAGGGAATATGGGTTGATCCAAGTAGTAGCCCGATTCCCTTTACATGGTTCGACACGACCTTCTTGGAGACGCCGAGCTTTTTTGCAATGGCGGTCAGCTTCGCGGTTCCGGAACCCTCCAATTCATTAAATATGCTCGATCTAATGCCTTTCAAAAACGGGACCAGGTCGTTTCTTGGGGCGGGAAGCCCGAATTTTTTTGCGAACACGGTTGAAACGCACGTACCGTATACTTTAAATCTGTAGATCGGGGGCAGGCCGTTCCTCTGCGCTGTTCGTGTGATAACCTTCAACCTCCTATCGACGTTTCTCAGTTCGATGCCGGTATGCTTCGAAATCTCCTCAGGTGTTGCGCCGGGTTTATCGGAGATATACCTGATAATCCCGGAGTCTTTCCGGGTGAAGAAGGATTGGAGGGCGAACGGCGGATATACGCCTAACGCTCCCTGGAATTCCGGCGACAATTCGATGAATTTCGCGCCTTTCGGCCCGCCCTTGACCAAGGGCCGGGGATAGCCCAAACCCACTACCTGATTTTCAAAACTTGCCAGATACTTGCTCAAATTGGTCGAGCCTAATCCGGCGTTAGTTGCGAAATCCGGCATCAGCCATCTTCGTTGCCCCAATAGCATCTCCACCATTTTCTTATACCTCGGATGAAGGATGTTGTTAATGTCGATTGATGGGGTTCCCAACCTGTACTGGCTGCGGATTCTCGGGTCGATTGAATATACCCTGTAGCCGCCTCCGCCGCGCACACTGCTGATCGGTCTGTCCGAAACAGCCTGGGCCAGCCCATTGTTGATCCGGGAAATCATGGCGGAAATTGCCCTCGGATCGACATTGTTTTTTCCTGAAAATAATCCGCATATTTCCTGAAATGTCGCGGGGCCGCCAACAAGGCGCCTCCAGATCAGCCTCTCCTGCGGATATAGCACCCTTTCGGGATCAGCAGCCTTGAGGTTGATGGGGTAATTTATTTCGAATCTTTCCGGATCCAGGGCTAGATGAGTAAAGTAGTTCTGTTTTTTCGTTATCCGTCCCCTCCTGCTTAAGTAAACCAGGCAGGGTCCGAAAAAATTGACTATATTCCTCGAGGTCTTTCCGATTCCCCTCCTTCCCCCGAATCCCTCTGCTTCGGATACGTCCAAGGGCTTTTCGAACAGATGTTCCATCAGCCTCTTTTCATTTTTGCCGATCGGGGCTGACCTTACATCTTCCCTGGAAAACCTTACCGTGCCAATTGCCATGTCTAATATGGTGCTGGCGTATTCTTAAGAATCCTACCGATATGCCTGCAATGACCTGCATGCTGAAATTGCCAGTCGGGTTGGAAGTGCGTCTTCATTAAAAGCGGTTCAAGCCCTTTTTTTCTTTTCAAAAGCCTGGCGGCCGATCGCAGTTTCATGGAGCTGCATTGCCATTCTCAAAGCAGTCTCCATGCTCAGTTTGAGCCCTCCCTTGTGGTTGCGGGCAGTTTGCAAAAACCGGATTTTGGCCTGCAAAGCCCCTACCAACGAATTAGTTATCCTCGGGTTCGCATCCGGCTGTATTTTGTGTGCAGTCGCAGCTTCAAATTCGCCCTGTATGACTTGCGTGATCAAGCCCGCAATCAATCCGATCTTATGCGGGTTGAGGCTGCTGCCCAGTTGCCTGTTCAAGAGGGAGAGTTTTCCGCTTACCGTCCCCTTTTCAATTCTTTCATGGAGCCCGATGATCTCCCCCTCGGATAACGGTTTGCCAGTCAGCCCCATACTCATCCCCTTATTTCCTTCAGCCGCTTCTCCAGGTCTTCCTTGAGCTTTTCAGCAATGAAGTGATGCGAATAATAGTCCGCCTTCGCTGCAATCGTCAATTTGGTCGAAAGGGCGCGTGCAATCCTGCCCCGTTGCTTCATTGGCGCAGTTCCAACCATCGGGCATTGGAAAATGACCCCGTGCTTGGGCGGCCTAGTGCCGGTCCGGAGGTGCTTGAACAGCGCCTTCTCCGCGCCTATCACCTGAATTGTGCTAGCCGGCATCTTCGCGAGGTTTTGCAAGCTTCCAGCTGTCGAAACCAGCCTCGCAGCAAGGACCGGATCCGTCAAATATGAGAGGTTCCTAAGGGTCCTTTCAGCCTCCTTCTCGATGTAAGCGGTGATTTCCTTCCTCAAATGGAACAGTTCAACAAGCCTTTTTGCGAACATCGAGATGATTTTTGCATCATCCTCGTCGAATTCTGCCCCCATCGAGCCCTTGATGAGCGAATCGATCTTCTCCGCCTTTTCCGGCCCGATAATTTCCACCATTTTCTCCTTTGAAATCGTTTCCTTCGAGCCGAAATGCTCCAGGAATTTCAGAAGTATCTCCTCATTCTGCAATTCCAGCTCGGGAAAATTGAATTTGTGCCATTCCGTGAGCCTTTCAAGAAGCAAAGCCTTCGCCTTATCAATGTCATCCAGCGATCGCACGGCCTGTATTAGCAGGATATCCTTCCTCGTCAACTGCTCCCTTACCTGCCCCTTTGCCTTATTGATGAATTGCTCTCTTCGGTCCATTCCACCACCATGAATCGGAAAATGATTTTATTATGATTGATCTCTGCATGATGAGCTGGTCCAACTATTGTCAACACAACCCATTTTTTTATATGAAATGCATCACATGCTCGCAATAATATTTCGCAACAGTGCCCGTGCGGTCCTTTTCCTTGCTTACCACGAGAGTTACGCGTTTTCCTTTTATATACTCTTCCTTCAATTTGAGCAGCAGCTCGATTGGCAGCTTCGGAAGGTTGCGCAATTGCAGGATTTCAAGCGCCCTGCGGCCGGAGAATATGACGGGAATATTGATTTCATCGTTCAATTCCGCCTGCACGTACAGCTCCCCATTCCGCATTTCCGCCTTGTCGATTTTGCTCACTGTCGCTTTCACGATCCCCCTGTTTCCGGTTTTCAGGTCCAGCAGCTTCACTGAAGGGAGTGTTTCCCTTAAAAGCTCCTCCTCATTGCGCAGGTTGTGCACCTTCGGCTCGGCAATCAGGTGAGATGCCCAATTGAGCTGCAGCTCCAAACCCGCTGGGGCTTTTTTCACTATCGCATTCTCAACCTTGATTGCATCCCCGATTTTCAGCCACTTGTTCGCATAATCCGCATTGTAATCCCATAAGACAAGCGGAATTTGCATTCCCTCCCCATCTGAAATCAGCAAGTTGAGCACCTTGCCAACTTTATTTTCCCTCGCGAATTCCCTCATCTCCGCGATTTGCAAAACCCTTGCAAACATGTCCACTATTTCGCCCTCCCTGATGCTTTTCACGTTCGTGATCCTGGCTGGCTGCTGCGGCAACGGCCCGTAGTGCTTCGAATTCGCAAATTCCTGGGGCCGGAAGGGGATTAGTTCGGTAAGGAGAGTAGAATTCAATTCGAGCGGATTGTACGTTTTCACTTGTGCATTCTTTATCAGCAGCACATCGTCCCTTTCGAGCGAATTCTTCTCCATCCACCTAACATCCTCGTCCCACAGGACAAGCAGTCCCTTGCCCGTCCCGTCCGCGATTTCAATATTGCACACCCTCCCTTTCTTCCTTTCCGTTTCGAAAGCTTTCGGGGAATTGATGTTCATTATGCGGGCAACCAGGCTCGCCTCTGAAGGTTTGGAAAATTGTATGTCCGCGATTGAATTGAATTCCGTTACTAGCTCCTCCTCCGGAATTCCCAATTCCAGCTCCTTGGCAATCAATTTCGCAGCGGCATTTTCATCAATCAGGTCCTGGAACTCCTTTTGTTTCATTTTGATGTTGTGCAGCACTTCCTCCCCCGACAGCTCGGACTTCTGCATTATTTTTGAAATGAGCTCCTGCAATTCCATCAAATCCACCTTAATCTTAACCCCATAGTATTTTTATTCTGAATATGTTGATTATTACCTTCGTTTTCCGGGGGATGTGGGCCAACCTGGTATGCTGGCAGCTTCGGGAGTTTGCCCTGCAAAGCAAGGCGGACAGGATAAGCTGTTGATCCGAGTTCAAATCTCGGCATCCCCATCTTTTCGTCGGGGGGATAATCCCCCCTTGAAAAAAGTTTTCGCTCCCCCCTTAATTACCTCTGCGAATCAGTCTGTACCCCCCTTGTCCAAACTGGACGCTCCCCCCCAATATCCTCCATTCCCTATACTCATGGTACTACGCTCGGGTTGTAACTCCTGAAAACGCAGAAAAATTGCGGAAAAAACAGGAAACTTACCGAAAAGTATATAAATGCCCTTCCTTTAACTACTTTTAGTTCTTTTGCCGCGTTTTTTTCATAAAAATCTGCGGTTTTCGTACCCACCAAACAGAGCGTGATTCAATTGGATAAAAAGTATGTGCTGCTAGCTGCGCTAGTTATTTCCCTGGTTTTAGCGAATTTCGTCGCTTCGGCGATATTCATAACCGACAGCACCGGCATTTCCGTGCCGGATGAGAACGGGACCTCCGACATGCTGAACATCACCGCGAGGATGCAGCAGTACGTGGGATTCTATGGGAACATCAACACCACCGTAAGGCTCAGCACTGCAGTAGGGAACAACATGTACTCCAAGCCGGTCACGGAAGGAAAGATTTACTTCTACAAGAACGGCGCAACGCCGACCGGTGCGGTGGTCGCAGCTGCAAACGACTCGGAGACGGATGCAAACTTCTCGTTGTCGGGGTACTATATAACCGGGAATCATTACCAGGTGGCGGCAAGCATATGTGGTGTGGCCGATACGCCTTCGCTCAATACTACCGACAATTATGCGGTCGGCATACTGAGGGACGAAGCGTACAACTTCTTCCTCTGCACCGACATCGCAGTGAAGACCTCGTCTCACGGAATGGGCACCCCCTCATTCGAGATAGTGGTGCCGAAGACCAGCACCTACGCGAGCTATGATGTCTATATAGACCTCGAATAAGCACCCATTTAGGCCGGTTGATTTTTTCCGGCCATTCCAATTTTTTTGGTGATTAGGAAGGTGGATGAGCTAGACATCAAATTGCTAAAACTGCTTCAGGCTAACGCGCGCTCGAAGCAACAAGCACTCTCGAAGGAATTGGGAGTTAGCGAGGGAACGATACGGAACCGGATCGCGAGGCTTGAGGAAGAAAAGGCGATATTGCAATATTCCGCAATTGTCGACCCGAAAAAGATGGGCTTTAATGCTGTTGCTTATGTTGGAATCAATGCGGAGCCCTTGAAATTCCTTGGAGTGCTCGATGAGCTTTCCAAAATCGAGGACATCCATTCGCTTTCCACCTGCACCGGCGAATATACGATAATTTTCGAGGTCTGGAAGAAGGATGCGGCGGAAATAAATGATTTCATCGAGAACAAGATCGTGAAGATCCCCGGAATCTCGAAAATCTCGCCGAATATAGTTGTTGAGCAGGTGAAGCAGGGAAGGAAAGCAATAGTGCCTGGGGGAGTGCAAACAACCCTTGCGCTTATCTAGGCAAATCCGCCAGAATGATTGCGTCTATTTTGTCCTGCCCATATTGGTGCTCATTTGAGCAAATCTAGTTGCACATTCGCATCCGTTAGCTCATGCTTGAATGTGTGCCTGCTGGTTTTAGGTGGAAACGGCTGGTTTTGAAGCGCATGCCGTATTACCGAATGCTTGCTTACATGGATTTTTTCCCTTCTGCTTGCAAGCTTAATCGCTCTGCTTGAATAATCAACTAGAATTGCGGGGATTTTTTTCAATTTGAGCCGCTTAAGGCTCTCGGCACGATGGTGCCCATCCAATATCACATGGTTTTTTCCATCCACCAGGATCGGTTTTTTGAGCATGCCGTCCTTCTGTATCCGCAGAATCAATTTCGCGAGGCGATCGGGCTGGATCTGCTCGTGGGATTTCAAGCGCCGTATGCTCATCAGTGTGTACTTCCGCTTCCCATTCCGCAGCTTTTGCTTCTGTTTGCTATTCTGTAGCCTGTGAATCCGCTTCCCATCCCGAAGCCTATGCTTCCGCTTCCCATTCGTTTCAGCTTTTATTCTTCCTTTCATTCAAGCGCACCGTTCAGGTATTGATCATAGCTGTTGAGGTCCAGCAGGCCGTGGCCGGAGAGGTTGAACACTATGGTCCTCCCCTCGCCCTTATGTTTGCAAGCCAGCGCTTCGTCTATTGCCACTTTGATTGCATGCGCGGATTCCGGGGCAGGCAAGATCCCCTCGGTTTTCGTAAAAATGTGCGCCGCTTCGAAAACCTCTTCCTGTTCCACCGCCCTGGCCTCGATTTTGCCCTCATTTGCCAGCAGTGAAACCAACGGAGCCATTCCGTGATACCGAAGGCCCCCCGCATGGATTTTCGGAGGCACAAAACCGTGCCCCAGGGTATGCATCTTCAGGAGGGGCGTCATTCCCGCGGCATCCCCGAAATCATACTCGTATTTCCCCCTTGTAATGGATGGCGTGGCCGTGGGCTCAACGGCAATAAACCGTGTGTTGATTTTTCCCTTGATTTTCCTTTCCATCATCGGGAAGGCGAACCCGCCGAAGTTGCTTCCGCCCCCCACACAAGCGATCATCACATCCGGTGTTTCATCCAACCTTGCCATTTGCAGCATCAGCTCCTGCCCGATTACGGTTTGGTGCATAAGCACGTGGTTTAGCACGCTTCCAAGGGCGTATTTTGCATTCTGGCTTGCAACTACAATCTCAAGCGCCTCCGAAATCGCGATTCCCAAACTGCCCGGATGATTAGGATCCCCCTCAAGCAGCTTCCTGCCGAATTCGGTTTTATCGCTCGGCGAAGGGTATACCTCCGCGCCGTAGAGGTTCATTAGCGTTTTGCGATGCGGTTTCTGGTCGTAGCTTACCCTTACCATGAACACCTTGCACTTCAGGCCGAACAGCATCGTCGCATAGCTCAAGGCAGTTCCCCATTGGCCCGCTCCGGTTTCAGTTGCCAGCGCCTCCACGCCTTCCCTCATTGAATAATATGCCTGCGCGATTGCGGTATTCGGCTTATGCGACCCGCACGGATTGACATCCTCCCGCTTGTAATAAATTTTAGCAGGTGTTTTCAAGAACGCCTCCAGCCTTTTTGCCCTATATAATGGCGTGGGCCTGCCCAGCCTCAAATATGCCTCGCGCACCCCCTCCGGAATTTGAATGTATTTTTCCTGCGACATCTCCTGCCTCACGATCTCTTTTGGAAAAATCGCTTTCAGCGCCTCCCCGGAGATGGGCCCTCCTGTTCCCGGATTCAATGGCGGCTCAAGCGGCGTTGGCAGATCCGCTTGAATATTGTAATAATTTTTCGGCAGCTCTTCCGCCGAAAGCTCCACCTTGACCGCATCCTTGTTTCCAGCCATTTTTTTCACCAATTTCTAATTGTACAAATATGTTCATTAATGTACTAAAATGTTTTTGTAGGTTATCCATACCCGCCAAACCTTTTAATCCTTTGCTGTACAAATAGGTACAGTTTGGAAATGGGGCTGGAGGGCCTGGCCCAATTCGCCTCAATCCGGATTTGGTGAAGTTCATGTGGAAGAAGGTTTCGGAGGCGTTCGGGGTTTTGCCGGCCCAGAAAGCGGTTGTGCGCAAGATGATCGAGCTTGGGCTGCGCATAGACGAGGACGGGAAAGTCAAGTGCGGGGATGTCGAGATAAAGGAAAAAAGCCTCGCGAAATCCGCTGGGGTGGACAGGCGCATCGTTCGGGCGACTACTGAGGGAATACGGCAGGATCGCCACCTTCGGGAAGTATTTTACCGCATCCGGCCTGCAGGCACTTTGCTCAAGGATGTCGCGCAGCTCATGGGCTTCGGGGTTGTGGAAATCGAGGCGGATGCGACAAAAGCCGGCATCATCGCCAAGGCAACTTCATTGATGGCTAGCCACAATATCAATATCCGGCAGGTGTATGCGAAGGATCCGGAGCTATTTGAAAACCCCACGCTAATCATCATTACCGAGCGGGAAATCCCCGGAAGGCTGCTAAATGAGTTCAAGAAAATCAGGGGGGTCACGAAGGTCAGCGTATATTGATTGAATGTATTCGCGGCAGATCTAATCGACAATCTAGCAAGGCAACCAGGCCTCATCTTATTCAAATCATTTCCAGAAAATACTTGTGCACCCTCAAATCATCGGTCAATTCAGGATGGAAGCATGTCGCAAGGAGGTTTTTCTGCCTTGCAGCAACAATTTTCTGGTTCAGGTAAGCGATCGGTTCGCACTTTCCATGCACTTTTTCAATCACGGGGGCCCTGATGAAAACCGAATGGAACAGCTCCCCAACTCCCTTCACATCCACGAACGCCTCGAACGATTCCCTCTGCCTTCCGAACGCGTTCCTGTTGACCTTCATGTCCATCAATTTTAGGAGCTGCTGCTTCGTTTTTCGCACCTGGTCATCCCCCCTCTTCGCAAGCAAAATTGCGCCTGCGCAGGTTCCGTAAATCGGCATTCCGTTTTTTCCCAAATCAATAATTTCATCAAATAAATCATTTTTCACCATCAAATTGCCGATTGTTGTGGACTCTCCGCCCGGTATAATAAGCGCATCGATGGATTTGAGCTGTTTTGGCTGCTTTACCCAAACCGTGCCCGCTTTTAGTTTCCTCAATGCGTCAATGTGCTCAATTACGTCCCCCTGCAGGCCCAATACGCCGACGGTTTTCATACGATTCACATCAATATGCCCATTCGGATTAAAAATGTATTTCACCTCCAATATTGATCATGGAGCCTATTTCCCGACGGCGCATTCCCGATTCCAATTATTACCTGGCAAAAATTGATCGCGTATTTTCCAGAAAGGGCTTGGAATTGGCGATGAAGCAGGGGGCCGTTATTCCTGCGGACGAGCGGCTTTCCGATGACATAAAAGGGCGGATCGAGGAATACGGCGTAAAACCGAGCGGGCTCTACTTCATCGCAATGAGGGGAATAACCCGCAGGGCCCTTTACATCCCCGACTTTGAGCACAATAGGACGATTGGCTTCGGCCATGAGAATTCTTGGGAAAGGAAACAGCCAGCGGAAATCCGCGGAAAAAAGCCCATCCACAAGGGCGCGGGGGCGCTCGATGCACTTCCGTTTTTCTTCTCGTTCAGGCCGGATGAAACACCGGAGAGGCAACTTTGGGGAGGTGCGCGTAAAATCAGCAGTGACGCCGCAGCAGATGACGCCTCGAGATTGAAAAAGGAATTTGCAAGGGCCCTCAAGCAGAAAGACCCAGCCATTTTAAAGGCGCAGGCTTTCGGTTTTCAGGAACTTAATATTCCCGAACCTTACGCTTCGTTCAAACCGCTCCAGCTGCCGTATTTGCGCGATGGGCACATCGTACAGAAGCCCTCTTTCGTTTCTTTCGATGGTCGGATGGGCTACCGGCGAGGACATTTGGCCTTATTGAAAATACCGCAAAAGGAACATTTGCGCAATCTTGGCGTTCCGGAGGAATTGATATCGCAACAAAGGGTTCTTGGCTATCATGCGCCGGACGGAGCGGATGAGCGATTTTTCAATGTGAGCCGTGCAGTGATGCATATTCCAGAGGTATACTTCAATGAAAAAGATTTCCTGACAGTATCCTCTGGCTTCGGCGTGATGCTCCATTTATTGCACGACCGATTAAGGTGGAGCGGTTCAAGCGACGAATCAGGCAGCATATTCATGGCGCAGAATTTATCTGCGAGCATACACTCGAAGGAACCCGTTTTTTTCGATCTGGATACCCTGCATTCGGATATGCGAAAAAAGCCCGAGGATCTCCTGTTCGCAACCGAAAGCATCATCCATTTCGGGGTATTTCATCACTTGCAGAAGGAACAGATTGGGGAAGGTGTCAAGGCGATGCTTGCGGTGTATTTGGAGGGAAAAACTGCCGCGAAAAGAAGATACGCCTTGAATGTCATCCGCAAATTGCCAGAATTTAGCCCAAGAACATGGGAGAGATTTGAATGGCTTATAGGTACTAAGGAGTATTTCTATCGGACTCTGGATGATTTTGCGGAATCCTCCAAAAAAAGGCGTAAAAAAGCAGCCGTTGCCTAGATCCCCCGGTCCTGCATCCTCAATTCGAGTTTTTTTATTTCCACGCCCTTCATGGGTTCGCCAAGGTTGCGGGAGATTTTTGCGAGCAGCGCCGGATCATCGTAATTCCTAGCAGCTTCAACAATCGCTTTTGCATATTTCTCCGGATTTTGTGATTTGAAGATTCCGCTTCCGACGAAAACGCCGTCAACGCCCATCTGCATCATCAATGAAGCATCGGCAGGGGTCGCGATACCTCCAGCAGCAAAATTCACAACCGTAAGCCGGCCCTTCTCGATGGTTTTCCAAACCAGGTCAAAAGGAATGCGCATCTCCTCGCTCCTTTTCCTAAGGAATTCATCATTCTTCTTATTTTTAACCAGCTCCTCGATTTCCTCCGCAACCTTCCTCACATGCCTCACTGCCTCCACAATATTGCCGGTCCCGGGCTCGCCCTTCGTGCGGATCATTGCCGCGCCTTCATTCATCCTTCGGAGCGCCTCCCCCAGATTCCTGCAGCCGCAAACGAACGGAACCGTGAATTTCTTCTTGTCGATATGGTGTTCCTCATCCGCCGGAGTAAGCACCTCGCTCTCATCGACCATGTCGACTCCAAGCTCCTGGAGTATCTGCGCCTCGGCAAAGTGGCCAATCCTGCACTTCGCCATGACGGGAATGGTGACGGAATCGATTATTTTCCCAATTATCACGGGATCGGCCATCCTGGCAACCCCGCCTGCAGCGCGGATATCCGACGGAACCGCATGCAATGCCATCACCGCGACCGCGCCCGCATCCTCGGCTATTTTCGCGTGCTTCACGCTAACGACATCCATGATCACTCCGCCCTTCTGCATCTTTGCGAAGCCTTCCTTGAGCAACTGTGTGCCTTTCCTCATTTTCCCAAACCCCCCGCTAGCCTGAAACATACTTTTAAATCAACGCCACATAAACAATAAAAGGCCCTTTTATTAAATACTTTGCGTGAAACGAATGATCACCGCCTGTGGTTTAGTCAATGGCAAATTCCATGCCAAGCTCGATGTGTCGAGGCTGCACAAATTCCTCTCCGGAAGCAACAAGGTGTGGGCGGATGTCGAGAACCCGACCAAGGAGGAACTGGACTATTTGGAGAAGCAGCTGAACCTGCATCATCTGGCACTTGAGGATACGCTTAATGAACGGCAGCGCGCAAAAGTGGAGCGGTTCGACGAGTTCCATTTCATCGTCGTGCATTCCATCACCGAAACCGAGAAGCTGGAAAGCACGCAATTGAACCTTTTCATCGGCAGGAATTTCCTTGTTTCCATCCACCTGAAGCACCTCGGATTCATCCAGAAAACCCGCAGCCTCCTGAGGGAAAATCCGTACCTGATGGCGCGCGGGGCGGATTACGTGGCATATGTGCTGCTGGATGAGAGCGCGGACAATCTTTTCCCGTTGATGGACAGGCTGGAGGATCTGATCGACAAGATGGAGGAGGAGGTTTTCAAGGAGAAATCGAATGCGAGCAAGCACGTCCTGAACTCGCTCTTCAAGGCCAAGAAGCAGCTGCTCATGCTCAGAAAGATCACGTGGCCCCAAATGGAGGTCATGAGCATCATCTCCTCCGGGGAGCTCAAGTACATTTCAAAGGAAAACCTTGTTTATTTCCGGGATGTCTACGACCACCTGATAAGGATCAATTCCATCATCGAGACCCAAAGGGAGCTGGTCAGCGGCTCGATGGAGGGGCACTTGATGGTCATTTCAAATACCCTGAATACTGTCATGAAGAAGCTCACCGCGATAACCGCGGTAATAATGCTGCCGGCGCTAATTTCGGGGATTTACGGCATGAACTTCCTGTTCGTGCCGGAGCTTGGATGGGAATACGGGTTTTATGCGATTTTGGTGACGATGCTTCTGGCAACGATCTTGATTTCATTGTTCTTCAAGCAGAAGGATTGGATATGATATGGTCCAGGAATTCATAGCTGGCGGATTCATCGTGGCGCATTTGCTAGCCGCAGCCATAGCGATCCAGATGGTACGGAGGGGGAACAAGCTGCTGATCCTGATGGCGCTTATGCATTTGGGTGCGATACCCCTTGTTTTCGTGTTCTTCGAGCTCGTGAGCATCATTTCCTTCCCGCTCATAATGGTCACCCTGATAGCATTCATATTGGAGGACAAGCCCGGCAAAGGTGCTTAAAAAAAATGTACGGCAGGCCCGGCAGGATGCACCTTGAACTTCTAAAATACGATCCGAAGGACGAAACTCCGAAGTTGCGCGAAAGGCTGGACATCCTGACAATAGCCCACACCGTCATGAGCGAACATCAATCGAAAATTGAAAAAGGTTTCCGCCCCCACGGCAATGATGTGAGGGCGATATTCGAAACGCACATCGCCAGATCCCCTAAAAAATATTCAGAACCCGAAAAAACGAGGCTGTCGGCGGTTGTGGATGGCGTGATAGGCGAGGTTATCCGAAGGAGATTCGAGCAAAAATTCGTTTCCAGGTATTTGGAAGGAGTAAAAAGTGCGATTGACGAATTGAATGCGCTTTTGATTGGCAGGAAATGATTCAATGACCAACCCAAGGGGGGCAAATCCCCCCTTAGTTTGGTCGGATGCCCAAACCCCCCTCTTGGGCGAGGAATCCGTTGCTTTCAAGCAACGGAGGAATCGTCGGGGGTTGCTAAGGGGGGCGTTTTATTTTTATTGCAGGGAATCCGAGGCCTTTAGGCCTCGGTTATTCAATAAACCAGCTCCTCCAGCTTATTCTCCTTCAGCGCGATGTTGAGCTCCCTGCCGATCCTCCTGCCGGTGCTCATGGGCTCCTTGAATAGGTAGGGCGATAGGTACGAGCCTTCGGGGTAAAGATTCGTGCCTGCGACTATGCGTGCTGAAATTTCAAATGCGTACAGCTCCAGCTCCGGAGTGCAGACCATCTCCACGCAATACGGCCCGATAATGCCGCCGAACAATTGCATCGATGAATTGTGCACCCTCTTTCCGATATTGAAAATTTCGGGCAGCAGGGATTCCCTTATGGTGATCGGCGCATTCCCCGTGACGACGTAGCTCGGATTGATATTCAGTTCCTGCAAAGTGCCTGCGGCCATGATCCGATATATCTCCTCGACGTTGCTTTCCATTCTCCTGTCCATGCTCAGCAGTTCGACCCTTCCCAAACCCTTTTGGCTTTTCATCAGTGGCGAATAGAAGTAATGCGGATAGTACCTCACCCCGTTGATGAACTCCTGTATTGTGACGCTCTCCGCCTCCTTTTTCGTAATCGTTTTCTTATCCAGCTTCTCTTTCAATTTCCTCTCAAAATCCTTCTCCGAGGCAGTCAGGAAAAAGCCCCTGCCGCCTTTTGCGCCTGAGAATTTCACGATGCATACGGAATCAATTTCTGCAGGGGTCTTGAACTCTTTAGGTACCTTGCAGCCAGCTTTTCTGAGCCATTCCCTCACTTTTTTCCTTGAGCTCTCCCATCCGAGGCTTTGCCTGTTTCCGAACATCGGCACCCTGAATTCCCGGTAAATATTCTCGGTTCCGACATACTCCACAAATGATCCGTGCGGTATGATTATCGCATTCCTTTTCAGAAGCTCCTCCTGGACCCTGGGCCTTAGCACATCCGGAAACTTTTCCACCATTATGAACTCATCCGGGGCGGCAAGCGGATAGCTTTCATACAGCTCCCTCCTTTCGGGGGTGCAGATGCCTATTGTCCCGAATCCCTCCTGCTTCGCGCCATGGAAGATCTGCAATGCGGAATGGGAGCAAATTGTTGCGATCGCCAATTTTTTCCGGTCATATTTCCCCAATTCAGAATGGATTTCATTTTTAGTTATCATACGGATCACAAATCATGTAAGCACATCATTCAATCTCTTCTCCTTTGCGGCTTCCTGCACTTCAATTGCAATCCTCTTTCCTATGCTCATCTTATGGCCGTAAAGATAGCTGCCGTAAGGTGTAGCGGTGATGCCCGGCGAACCCGGCACCCTAAGGCTCACGTCGAAATACACCATATCCTCCCTTGCCTCATCGGAAACAACTGCGCCCTGCAATGCGAATGGCCCGATGATCCCGGGGGAATATTCCTTCCTGCAAATTTCGACCAGTTTTTCAGCTGAAGCGAACACCTTCTCCAATAGCGACTCCCTTAAAGTCGAGGCGATATGCCCGACTTCGATATTGTTCACGCGGAGGTGCTTCAGGACCTCAAGCTGCTCGTTTGCGGGCAGCCTTAGCAATCCGTCGAGGTTCGTCTGCCTGCGCGTATCAATTCCCAGAAGCTCCAGTTCCTGGTTCAGCGGCGAATGGAAGAAATTGAAATTGAATTGCACGCCGACCACGAACTCCTCGATCACCGCCCGGTCCAATGCCGCCTCTTCGATGACCTTCTTTCCGATCAGGTCGTCCGCCTTATGGTCGTAATCGGCCGGTGAATTCGCAAAGAAGAACGCGCGTTCGTATTTCCGCGTCGCTTCCGAAACCTTGACTATTGCGAGCGTGTCGATTTCCTCGTAATCCTTGAAGCGCCTAGGCGTTCTCAAGCCTGCCATCTTCATCAAATCCAGCTGGGTCTTCGGCTGGTCGCGCTCCTCCGCCCTCAACAAATGGCGATTGCCGAATATCGGCACCTTGAAATTGTTTTCAATGTCCTCATACGGCACGTACACCGCAAACGAGCGATTGGGCACGAATATCGCATTCTCCCTGCGCATCTTTCCCTGGACGTCCTCCTTCACAATATCCGAAAATTTGTCCAGCACCATGATTTCGTCCACGCAGCCTATTTCCTTCCCGGTGGATTTCTGCTTCCTGCTGTAGTAATATTTTGAGTAGGTTTTTTCGCGGCCCGCCTGGCAGATGACGAGGTTCCTCAGACCCACATCCTTTGCGCCCCTGCTGATCTCCAGGGCGGAATGCGATCCGAGCGCTGCTACGGTTAATTTGTCCGCATCGTAATCAGAAATTATTTTTGAGATGTCGTTTTTTGAGACCATATTATTTTAGACCCCCCCAAGTATTTAAACATTTTGAGCTTATAAACTCCAATTTTCGGAATTTATCCCTAGTTTCAAAATTGCATTAATTATTTTTTATATTAAGCATATTTCAATTCTTTTCCTGGCAGCGCCCTTGCTCTCCGTCTTTGTGATTTTGATTCCGCCGATCTCGCCGGTGTTTTTCACGTGGGTCCCGCCGCACGCCTGCATATCGAACCCTTCAACGGTGATGATGCGCACGGTCTTGACGCTTTCCGGCACCAGATTTACCGCAGTGCGGATCAGGTCCGGAATCCCGAGCGCCTCCTCCCTCGGCATGAAGCTGATTGAAACAGGCAGATTTTTTGAGATGGCAGCGTTTGTTTTTTGCACAAGCAGGGATATTTTCTCCGCGCTTATGCTTTCATTGAAATCAAAATCGATCCTCGCCCGGTCCGCATAAATCTGCGAGCTTGTTACGAAATTGCCGAACTCGTCCAGCACAACCTTGCTGAGCAGGTGCAAGGCGGTATGGTGCCTCATGTGCATGTAGCGCCGGTTCCAATCGATGATTCCGTGAACTTCGCGGATTTTATTGTCAAAAAGGCGGTCCAGCTTATGGAATATTTTTCCGGTTGCCTTGTCCCTGAAAACATCGATCACGTTATACTCCTGCCCATTAGCAATGATTTTCCCGAGGTCGCACGGCTGGCCTCCCGAAGTGTAATAGAATGCGGTCCTATCCAGCTGAATATGATCCGTTGGGGCCGGGATAACAATTGCGGGCGAATCCTCAATTAAACTCACACGTACCGCGTCGAACTCCTTCAGGTAGCAATCCTTGGAAAAAAGTAGCTCGGTCATTTATGCACCCGCATTTCCTCTTTTTTTAGCAGCTTAAAATAAAGATCAATTTTCCATTTTCCTTCCTATCGAGCTTGCAGAAGCCGTACCTGTCAAAATGCACGGTCTCGCCCTCCTTCAACTGCAGGCAATCCGTGCTGCAAAACCCCTTCGCGATTTTCAAACCCTCCCCGTTGAATTCGCCCCTCCCATCAAGCAGCGGCCCGATCTCCATCACTTCGCATCCAATGCGCTCTCGCTCATCATCAAGCAGCCATTGCACCCTCTTTTCTGGCGGTTTTTCTGCAGGGGCAACAAATTCCGCATCAATCCCGGCTTTATGCTTGGTTGCGATTTTTACATCAGCCAATTGCCGGAGCCTGACGGTTTCCTTCGGCTTCATTTCAGCCGCATCCTTCCCTGGAATTATTATTTCCAAATGTTTTTTCAAATTGGACTTGATCCCTGTGAGTTCCAAATTTTCCGGCATGCCGCTTATTTTTAGTTTGACGGGTTCGGGCACGAAAACGGAATGCCGGGTTGCATTTTCGAGCAATCGCCTGTTGATCGCAAGCAAATCCTCGAACTCTGGCTCGCTTTCCACCTTGCTCAAGCCCTGCCGCAGCACGAATTCCTTAATTGCCTTCGGCAAAATGCCCCTTTTTTTCAATCCATCCAGCGTCGGCAAGCGCGGGTCGTCCCATCCGAGCACTTGCTTCTTTTCAATCAAGGGCTTGATGAGCCTCTTGCTCAGCATGGTTCCCCTGATGTTCAGCCTTGAAAAATCATACACGACCGGCTTTCGCAGATTGACCGCATCCAGGATCGCATAATAAAGCTCATCCCTCAATTCGTATTCCTTGCTCCTCAATGCATGCGTGATGCCATCCAACGAATCGGAAATGCTTACCTCAAAATCATAAGTGGGCCAGCAGGAATATTTTTTCCCCTGGCGGTAATGCTCCGATTTGATGATCCGAAAAAGCGTCGGATCCCGCATTGCCGTATTCTCGGATTTCATGTCGCCCTTGAAGCGCAGTATCAGCTGGCCTTCTTCAACATCTCCTGCAATCATCTTTTCCCAGAGGTGGAAATGCTCTCCGCCCCTCCTGCCCCTGCAGGCGCATTCGGTTTTCGAATAGCGGTTCCTGTTGATGTCCTCCTTCTTGCAGCAGCAAACATACGCCCTGTCAAGTATTAGCATCTTCTCCGCAAACTTGTACAGCTGCTGCATCTTGTCAGACGTGTAAGTTTCATTGGCGAATTCAAGCCCGAGCCATTCGAGGCTGCGCTTGATTGCGTCCACAAACTCCTGCGCCTCGGCCTCCGGATTGGTGTCATCGAACCTGATTATGCACTTCCCCGCGTATTGCTTTGCCAGTTCGGAGGAAAGGACTGCGGCCTTCGCATGCCCTATGTGCAGGTACCCGTTCGGTTCAGGCAGGAACCTAGTGACCACCTTGCCATCCTCCGCTCCGGCGATCCGAAATTTCCTTTCCGTTTCGGGCTTTTTTTCCGCAAATGAATAATTCCCTAGCTCCTCTTCTATTTGCGCCTTTTTCATCTTGTTGACCGAAATGATGGCCTTCTTGATTTGGTCCATCGTCTTTTGCATGTCCTTCTTGGCGTCCGGGAATTCGGCGATCACCTTGCCCACAATGCCCTTCTGGTCGGCCTTGCCGTATTCATGTGCGTTCTTCAATGCGTGTTTGCGAATCGTTTCCTCAAGCATATTCCCACCAATAAAAGCACTAATGATTAGGGGCAAATCATTTTATAATCAATCAACCTGCTAAGGCTGTTTCAGCCCACGATTCCCTTGAATGCCTGCAAGAGCGCCTCATGCACGACTAGGAATATTCCAACTGAAACTGAAATGAAAACCGGCACGAGCTTGATGCCCTTCTTCGCCTTGCCGTTCCTTATTAGGCCAATAAGCATCGAGGAGAAGAAGGAGGTTATCGTGATTGCTGAAAGCGAGAAGAGCTGGATATCCGCCGCAGTGATGGTGTTTGCAGTTTTCTGCTTGAATGCAATGGACGAGAGCGCGCTTCCGCCCATCGGCCCCGAGCTTTTCATGGATTGTTGGTCGATTGCTGCGCCCTGCTGCTGATTTGCGATTTTTGTTGAGGTTTCCGAGTAATAAAGTGAGAGCGCAAACAGCATCGGTGCAACTATTATTGATGCAAAAATGATGAAGATCACGTAAGTAAGGGTAGCGTTGGAGATTTCCTTCCTAAGCGCCTTGGTGCTCTTGGCTGTTGCCGCAACCTCATCCAGCAGGTTAGCAACCTCCCCCCCGAGCCTAATTCCATCCACCAGCAATTTTACTGACCGCTCGAGCAATTTTGAGTCCACTCTTTTGGTCATTTCCATGAGTGCATCATTGATTGGGCGGCCCGCGTATGTGCTCACGCTCACCTTCTTGATCTCTTCCCCCAGCACGCCATATTCGGGCTTTGAAACGCTCCAGATCGCATTCTCGACCGTCAATCCCGCCCTGATGTTTGCACCGATGATTTTGAGCACTTCGGGCAGGATTTCCTCGACTTTTTTTGCACGGTTTTCTGCTGCGAAATAGAGCATGAAATAGAACGCAGCTGAAGCGACGACAAGGAATGCAATTGCGCAGCCTAAGACGATGATGGGTGAATATGGGTAGAATTGATATGCCACAATTGCGACCACGATGGCAGACACTAGCCCGAAGAGGAACATGAACCCCGCATATTTCCTGGGATCGATTTTGCTAAAGCCTGCCTGCACGATAAGCCTTCCAAATGAGTCCAAAACGCCAGCTGGCACGAACTCCGAAAGCACGTACAGCATCTTTGAGCTTTTTGCCATATTATCACTAAATATCCTCGATCGAGGGCCTTCTGGTCCTCACGAAATCCGTAAAGAATAATTGGAAGCCCGTCAGCCCTACAAGAACAGCCGCGAAAATGATTTTGGGGACATCGATTCCCATGAATGAGATGATCACGAGCATCATCGTGATCCCCAGGGATGGCGTTACGATTGCCGCAAGCATATAGATCATTGTCCATGGCGAGAGCTCCTGCCCATACCTCCTGATGTCGTCGATCTTCTCAAGCACGAGATCGGCGATGATTTCCTCCAATGCCTTCCCGACATCCGTCCCTACTTTCAACGCGTTCCCAATCTGCCATAGCACCCTCCTGAATTGAAGGGAGGCGGTCGCCTTGCTTTTTTCCTCGAGAACATCGCCCATCGAGACGCCCGCGTTTATTCTCATAACCATCCTCCTAAATTCGATCGATACCTCGCCATATCCGTCGCAAACACCAGTCATGGCCTCGTATAGCGGCACACCCGATTTGACTTGGATTAGAAGCTGCCTCATTGCGGGTATGAGCTCATTTTCCAATTTTCGTGCGCGCTTTCCTGCGATGATCTTGGGGTATGTCAGAATCGTCACGAATGAAACCAATCCGATCAGCAGCATTCCGGCAATTGCAGGGATCAGCATGTCCTCTTTTGTTATTGAAGTGAGGAACAATCCGAAAAAGAATATTGCAATTGCATTGAAGAAAGATGCGACAACTGCCATTGCCGAATATTCGCGGGGGCTGATGGTGCTCTCGGTCTGGAGCAATGTTTGGTGCAGATTGGGGAAAAATGTGCTCGCAACATTGCCTATGCGCTCAAAGAACGTCACCTTCGCGAACTTTTCAACAATCGGTGGCGGAAGCAGCGAGAACGGTATTTTCATCTACATCACTTTGACCTCTTCCCGAAAATTGCCCTTAATTTTTTGCGCACATCCCCATCCTTGGGCGGTTCGGGAGCAAGCTTCCTTTCCTCTGCCATTTTCTCCGCCTTCTTTTCCGCGCCCTTCAGTTCTTTCTTTTCCATCACTTCGCTTGCATCAATTGCAGGATTAAGCAGCTCGTCGGGCGTGCCATTGGAGCTCACGATTTTCATCAGCCTCTCCTTGTCCACATAATACCATGCAATTATTTTCCCAACATTATTGACGGAGTTGATGCCGCGCTTCAGCATGTACGTGAGGACTTTTGCGCGCGCCTCCAGCTCCGCGGTAATCTCCTTTGGCTTCATGCCCGTATATAGCCCCAGGGTGGTGTAAAGCCTTATGGATTCCCCAACCTTCTCGACCTGGTCTATCGAGGGGTTCCAACGGTAAATGACATTCGCGCTGACCTTATTGTCCTCCTCGATGAATTCCGCGATTTCAAAAGTCCTGCGGATCCCGGATCTCCGCTGCCTGTATTGCATCACAACAAGGTTAAGCGCGCCGAGCGATAACTCCGGAATATTCACGGGGGGGTTGACCAGCCTGCTCTTCAATTGGAACACGTTTTCTGCGTGGAACGTGCTGTACACGGCATGGCCGGTGTGCATGGCCTCGAACATGGTTTCCGCCTCCCGCTGCCGCCGGACCTCGCCCACGATAATCCGGTCCGGCCGCATTCTTAGCGAGTTGACCATCAAATCGAGCATTGTAATTTCGCCCTTGCCCTCGGAATTCGGCTGCCTCGTGACCATCGGCGTCCAGTGCACGAAATCAGGAAGCACCAATTCCCTTGTGTCCTCAATTGAAACTATCCTTTGGTTTGTGGGGGTGAAGAGCATGATTGAGTTCAGGAATGAGGTCTTGCCGCTTCCAGTGCCCCCTCCAACCAGTATGTTCATTTCGAATTGCACGCAAATCCAAAGCAGCGCCGCGACCTCCGCTGTCAATGTGTTAACCGCCGGATCGATCAGGTTAATGATTGTCCATGGATCCGCGCGGAATTTCCTGATTACTATGCTGTTCCCTTTTGATGCGATCGGGTACAAAACCGAGTTGACGCGGGAGCCGGACATGAGGTTTGCATCCAGCAATGGCGTGAGGGTGGTGATTTGCCTGCCTATTTTCCTTGCGATGATCTCCGAATAGTTCTGGATCTGATTCTCCGTCTTGATCACGAGATTCGTCTTGAGCCATCCGAATTTCCGATGGTATACCCAAAGCGGCTCCTTCGAGGAGTTGACGATCACTTCCTCAAGCTGCGCATCCGAAAGCAAAAGCTCCAAATCTCCAAGCCCGAGCATCTCCTGGATCAATTTTCCAAGCAAGAACTCCTCCTCCTCCGCGGTCGCATCCGGAAATTCGCGCTTGATGAATTCGAGTGCCTTATCCTTGAATTTCTTCCTTACAGTTGCATCCTCGCCCTGAACGACCAGATCCGAAATCTTCAAATCGACTTTTTCGATGATCTTTTCCTTCAATTTATTGAGAACCGCCTTGGTGGCCTCGTTCAATTGGAGGTATTCGAGCTCATATGTGTTGATGTATTGGTTGTCCCGCTGCACGACCTTTACATCCGCAACCACTTTCTCGCTTTCAAGCTTGTAGGTCCCCAAAATTTTCATTTCGAATCAACCCCCGGTCATTCAATTGTGATCTGCTCCTGCTTTTCCGCAACGTCCTTCTTCTTCCGCCTGAACACGGTCTTGATTTTCGTGAGTATCCTTCCAAGCCCGAACCGAGGCAGCCGAAATCCGCCCCTTCCCACCTGGATTTTTTCAACCTGGCCTGCAAACATGTCGACCTCCTTCCTCACATCCAACGTGGCCTTCTCAAGCGAATCGATTTTTTCCTCGAATACCCTAATCGATGAATCGAGTTCAAAAGCCTTCTTCTTCAAAACGGGTATGCTTTGCTCCGAGATTTCATATTTTTCTATCTCCTTGAAGTGCACCTTTGCATTCTCAACCTTCCTTAGAATATCCTTCTCTGAGAAAACGAACATGTTTTCCGCATCCTGCAATTCCTTCCCGATCCCATCCATCCTTTCCGCAAGGGTAAGCTTCCTCTCGGCCTTGCCTTTGGCGTCATCGCCCTCCTTCCTGACGATTTTTGGGGTTAGCCTTATGCCGGAGAATTCGTACCTCACATCAATCAGGCCGCTTTCAGCCAGTATTTCAGCCAGCTCCTCCACCTGCTTTGATGGCATCCCAAGCGACTTCGAGGCATCGTCCACAGTGCAGCTTTTTTTGAGCGTTACGAATTCCACCAGCCTGTCTATGGAAGTATCTAATTTCGGCATGAAACCACGAATCTCATATTAGTAATTTAGGGTAGTATTAAAGTGTTGTGATTAAAGCGCAAATTGGCCTGGCGAATTCACATTCAGTTGGTCAGCTTGAAATCAACCACGACCTCATCCACATGCGGCGCGTAAGTTTTTACTACCCGCTGGAAAACCATCTTGAATTTCCGGCGATTCCTGATGCATGCCGCCCTCACCTTCTCTTGGCCGTCCGCCAACGCATCCGCGCACTCGCCCTTCGGGATGTGGTAGAAATGCACCACGCATCCCTTTGCAGCGGCAAACAGCACCTCGTCCAGGAATTCATGCGCGGAATGCGGAAGCGGCATTATCACTCGCGAAGCCCAGCGTTTGAATTTTGTCAGTTTCAGGATTTTTTTCGCATCGCCCTTAATTACCCCGATTTGCCCCCCCATTTTGTTCAATTCCACGTTCTCCCGCATGTATTTCACTGCGGCGGGATTCAATTCAATTCCAACAACCCGGCATTTGGGCTGGAATTTCCCGATGATTACGGGGTAAAAGCCCGCTCCCGCAAACAACGCGAGCACCTTCTCATTCCGCTTCACCAGCTTTGCGATTCTTTCCCTCTCGTATCCCTGCCTTGGCGAGAAATACACCTTCCCCAAATCAATCCCGAACCTGCAGCCGCTTTCCCTGCAGGTTGTTGCAAGCCTTTTCTCGCCTGCGATCACCTTGAGGTTGCGGACCCTGTACCTGCCCCTGATTGCGCTCATCTTTTTCGCGACAACCTTGAAATTGGGGTGCAGTTTCAGCAGCAATGCGCCGATCTGTCTTTCCTTCCCCTCCAGTTCTTCAGGAATTTCAACAACCGCAATGTCGCCCATCGAATCGTATGCCCCAATTAGAGATTCCGCCTCCTTCTTCGTGAGCATTTTTTCCTTTAGGGCAGCATCCTTCAGGCCTCCCGGAAACTCCCGCTTTTGCATATGATGGCCCACAATTTGCCACCCTCTTGGGAATTTGGCCTTGCCGCTTAATGGGAAATAGATGTGCGCCTCGTCCTTGGCTATCGCATATTCATTTGCATACAGCTTTTTGGCTGCAAGCAGCCTCTTCGCGTTTTCTGCATCCGCAAACGGAACTTTCAGCGCAAGCATATGATCAATCCTAATTATCAAGAATACGCTTAAAAAGCATCCCTGCGTTTTTACGCCATGGCCGACTTCATAGACGAATATTTCGTCAAGCCAATGCAGTTCCCCCTTGATTATGCGCCCTACAACCTGTACAACACCGCAGTTTATGCGATAGTGGCGCTGCTTGCCGCTTACCTGATCTACAAATGGATCCGAGCGAAAAAAATCAAGATCACGCCCTCGTTCTACAATGCGGTTGTGCCATTCATTTTCCTTGGAGGGATATTGCGCGTCATCCAGGATGCGCAGATCCTGCCCAGAAGCATCGATTTGTTCGGAATCGCCATTTATCCCTTCATCTCCCCCGGCATCTACGTGATGGTTTTCGCCATTTTGGCCGTTGTCTATTATGTTTCGGCGCTTTCCGCAAAACACGACCAGCTTCTCCTGCTCTCGAAGATCCGCGATTCCGGAATAGGCCTGAGCGCGGTTCTGTTCGCGATACTTGCACTCTGGGCGTTCTCGAAAATCAAATTTGATGCGGTGGCGCTTTTTTTCGCGATCCTGATTTTGGCAGCCCTCTGCCTTGTCGCCTTCGAGCTCATTAAGGGGAAAATTTTCCGTCAAGGCGGGGTTCCCGAGATAAAAAATCTGGAGCGGACGACCGTATTCTCGCAATCGCTTGATGGGGCCGCAACTTTCATCGGCGTAAGCTTCGGGGGCTATTCCGAGCAGCACGTGGTCGCCAATTCGATATTTTCAGCGTTCGGCTCGCCATTTGCGTTTTTTCTGATCAAGCTGATTTTCGCACTCGCAATTGTCTTCATTTTAAGGAAGGAGGCGGAAAGCAGGGATGAGCATATTTACATACTTGCGCTCGTGACGATATTCGGGCTTGCGCCAGGGATTCGGGATGCATTGAGGCTATTGTTTGCCGTATAGGTGCGATCATGGAAAGCAAAATTGAAAATCCAAAAAAAATGGATGCGGGCATGGAAAATTCAACAAATGGCGGCCCTGTATCTGGGGAAAAAGGTGCGCAACTAGATGGGAACGCATCTGAAGATTCAAGCAAAATAAAAACTAAGAGAACGGGAAAGACCGCGGAGCACTACAAGAAGCAGAAATCGCAGGCATTCTCATACTTCAGGATCGACAGCTCGGATTTGCACAAAATGGAATCGAGCGAGTTTACCATCTACAATTTCATCACGAATTCGTTCGCATTCTCCCAGACCAAGAAGGAATTGACAATCAAGGTGCTCGAGGAGCTCAAGAAGGAGCCAATGGCCTTCATTGCGCTGCAAAAGAAGCTGCAGGCGAAAAAAAGCACCCTGTACATGCTCATAATCGCCTTGCAGAAATCGGGGCTTGTCACTGACGCAGAAAAGAACGGCGCCCTCAGATTGAGCAGCTCGTTTTCCGATATGCTCAAGCTATATTCCGAATGGTGGGGGAGATGGCTTGCCAGGGAATGACCGAATCCGCTACTTGAGCCGCCAATTCGCCGAATGGGCTTTTGCTTCCCAAACGCATTCAAATTCCCCCAAAATGAGCATATTTAAGCAATTAACGCCGATATATTACGACGCTGGTGGAACATATTATGCGCTTTGCGGACCTTGCAGAAGTTTTCGAGCTGATGGAAAAAACAGCCAGCAGGCTGCAGCTCACAGAGCAATTGGCTGCGATGTATTTCTCCGCCTCCCCATCGGATGTCCGGCGCCTCACCTATCTCTACCAGGGGATACTCGTTCCCGAATCGCTGGGGATACAAATCGGCGTGGGCGATAAATTGACAGAAGCTGCGATCGGCACGGTCTCGGGGAAATCAATCAAGCAAATCGAGGAGACCTACAGGAAGGAGGGCGATCTGGGGGCAACAGCAAAGAAGCTTCTAATGAATAAAATGCAATCAACTCTGGTCAGCGAGGAGCTCAGCGTCAAGAAGGTTTATGAAAACTTTTTCAGGATTGCCACATCTTCCGGCTTTGGCTCGCAGGATTCAAAGATTAAACTGCTTGCTGAACTGCTTTCCAATGCGGAGCCTGCGGAGGCAAAGCATATCGTGCGTTTCGTGCAGGGAAGTTTGCGGCTGGGAGTGGGCGAGCCCACGATCCTGGATGCGCTTGCGTTTTTCTGGATGGCCAAGATTGCGCAGGCCGCGGGCTATGAGCCGATATTCTCAAAGGAGTTCGAGAGCAAAAAAGGCGGCGCATCCTCGATGAGCGTGCGCCCCCCCGGGAAAGCGGAGGGGAAGAAGGGCGATCCATTCCAAATAGATTCCAAATTGGGAAAAATCTCCGGGGAAATCATTTCCAATGGGGCCGGGCTTCTCAAATTGGATCTTTTGGCGCAGAAGCGCAGTTTCCGCGAGATATTCGAGCGCGCATTCAACATGCGTTCGGATCTGGGCGAAATTGCCGAAATGGTGGTCAACGGCAAAATCGAGGCATTGAAGCAAATCAATCCGCAGGTATTCTCGCCAATCCGGCCGGCGCTTGCGGAACGCCTCCTCACCCCCGGGCAGATAATTGAGAAAATAGGGAAATGCTCCGTTGAGGGCAAGTATGATGGCTTCCGGCTGCAGGTGCATAAGAAGGGCAATGAGGTGAAAATTTTCTCGCGCAAGGAGGAGCCCATGACGCACATGTTCCCGGATGTTGTAGACGCCGTGAAAACGGAATTCAAGGCCAAGGAGGCGATTTTCGAGGGAGAGGCCATTGCGTATGATGATAAGCAGGGGAAATTCCTGCCATTCCAAGTCACAATCCAACGGAAGCGGAAGCATGATGTCAAGCAGAAGGCACGGGAAATACCCCTGAAATTATTCGCGTTCGAGCTGCTTTATGCCGATGGTTCCGATTACACGCGCGAGCCATACGAAAAAAGGAGGGAGGATTTGGGGAATTTGATTGCAAAAAATTCCAAAACGCTCAAATTGTCCGAACGGATCATTGCTGAAACACCAAAGCAGCTCCAGCAGTTCTTTGAGAAGTGCCTTTCCGATGGTTTGGAGGGGATCATCGCGAAGGATTTGCAATCGCCCTATATTGCCGGCGCCCGGAAATTCGCTTGGATAAAATTGAAGAAGAGCTACGGCAAAATCGCCGATACGTTCGATGTTGTGATAATCGGGTATTATTTCGGCAAGGGCAAGCGCACCCAGTTCGAGTTCGGCGGGGTGCTAACTGCTGTTTACGACCCCGAATCGCTAAAATTCAAGAGCATCGCAAAAGTGGGGACCGGATTCTCGGAAGAGCAGATGGGGGAGTTCGCGAACAGGCTTGAAAAAATCTCCCTGAAGGAAAAACCCGCCAATGTTGATTGCGAGATGACTCCTGATGTCTGGGTGAGGCCGGAAATAGTCATTGAAGTAAATGCGGACGAGATTACCCAATCCCCAACTCACACCTGCGGGCGTGCGGAAGGCGAGGAGGAAGGCTATGCGCTGCGATTCCCCCGGATGATCTCACTGCGGAAGGACAAGAAGCCGACGGATGCCACAACTGAAGCGGAGATTTTCGAGATGTACGAGCTGCAGGGGCAGAAATAGGCTATTGGCTCATTTCCTTGTACGCTTCAGCTATGTTTTTTACCTCGATGACCTGGATGCTGCCAAGTGCCCTGAGGTCGAATGTTTCCCTCTCGGGCTTGCAAATCGCAGTCGGGTTCTTCTGGCATTCTTCAGGCGGGAGCTCAACCACTGCTTCACCTTCCGGAATGATGAACCTGAAATATTCCGCAGCCTTTACCGCCTTGAATTTTTCCCAGATCTGCCCCACCCTCCCGATTTTTCCGGTTTCGTCCACGTTTCCGGTAATAATTGTGTCGTTCCGCAAACTATCCTTTTTAAGCAACGAAATGATCGCAACCGAAGCAGCAGCGCCCGCGCTCCTGCCGCCGACAACATCCGACGGCCCTTGGATTGAGAAATAAAAGTCCCTATCGGCAATGGCAATTCCAGAAAAATCGCCCGCGACTTTCATTGCCATCCTGAATGAGGCTTGAGTTTCAGGATTCAAATACGGGGCGCCTTCATCCATGCTGAAAAAAGTTTTGCCTGTGCCTGCCATCATCCGGATTCTCAATTCCGCCAGGGTTCCATTCCCATCCTTGTCCACAGCCGGGACTGCCAATGAAATATCCCCGATTTCAACCACGGGCTGGATTGTTGGAATGGCGGGTTTTTGTATTGTGAAAGCTGATTTCGACTCGAATCCAATTAGCAAAGCAACTAAGAAGCAAACTACTAGCACAAGGTAGAAGTTTCTCATTTTCTCACTTTTTTCATTTTAGTAATTTCCGAGAATTTGATTCCCTGTGCGTGCATCCAGATTCCCATCACAATCGCCGAATCGACGAACCACAGGAAAATATGCATCGCATCGAAAAAAGCGGGTGTGAACGCGAGTGCAAGAATAGTCATCAGGAGCCGAAGCAAATTGAATATGAACAGCAGGGGGGTAAAAATCAGCAAGTATTTGATCCTAATCCCGTTTTTGATTCGGGTCGACCATAGCAGTGCGGCCAGCAAAATAGCCATCACGAACCCGGAGCATTCGGGCACGATTTCGATTTGCGAATTTCCGATGAAAACCAAATTGCCCTCCAATGCCGATTTCACGCCAACCATTTCCAGCATTTTATTTTCTGCTGCCCCTATGAAATTCAATATGGGGGTCAAGTCCGTGATTTTTAGAAGAATAAATAATGAGAAAAAGGCAACTAGGAACTTAAGGAGGAATTCCCATTCATCCTTCCTTAAAAATAACATTGTTCCGCGGGATTGCAAGCGCTTCACCACGGCACTTTCTTGAGATTGAGCTTGTGTGCGATCATATTCGCAGCTACGTGCACTATCAGCGTTATCCCCAGTATCACCAGCAGATCGTAGATTGAAACAAACAGCCCCCTGTATAGTGACGAGAAGATCACCGCAGTAAGGATGAACAAAAGCTGGTCGGTCACGAAAAGCGGCTCTCCGGGCCCGATGTTAAGCCTGCGCTTGAAGAAGCTGCCTGCCAGGTCGCCCAAAATGGCGCCAAGCACCATCAATGATGTGATTATCAATTTCTGGTCCACAGTGTATGAGATGAGCTTTTCCCCGACTGCGTATTCCCGAAGGTAAAAGGGCATGAAATATGAGAATAGCGCCCCGACAGCCAATCCTGCGGCCAAGCCGCCAAGAGTGCCCCTTATTGTTTTGCTATCCCCGAACAATCTCTTACCGAAGAAATTCGCATTCCGGTCCAAAGGCCCCCAGCCGGAAAGAATCACGGGCGCGCTGTTTGCGATGTATGCCGGAAATATGAACAGGATTATTTCGATCAGGTCCATTTGTATTTACCCCCGAACAACAAAATGCAATCTGATTTTTAAAACCTTGCGATATTGCGAATGCCCGAAAAGCCCCCTGAAAGCGCTCAAGACCACTTATTTTAAATATAGTTCAACATAACCCACTTCATGTACAAACCTGCGCTTATGGCCTGCGCACTTCTGCTCCTGCTGGCGCCGCAAGCAATGGCGAGTTGCAGCTTCCTTCAGATAGCATCAATTCCGAGCCTTCCTGTTGTGCAAGGGACTGTTGCGAGCTTTCCAATAGCAATCAAAAACAACGGAATCGGCTCCCAGAACGTTTACCTTTCCGCAATGAACAAGTATTCGCCTTTGATTGACACCTACTTTGACGCCAGCGTAGGGACCCTTTCGCCCTCGCAGGATTCGGTCTTTACATTTTTTGCCGATACGATGAATGCGCAATCCGGAACCTACGATTTTGCTATTGAAATCAGTTCGGACGCGGGCGCCGGCATCTGCACGGAAAAACTCAACCTTACAGTCGATGTCACCCCTTCGGAGGAGCAGCCGCAAAACGATGCGGAACAGGTCTCCGCTTCCATTTCGCCCGATCAATTGCAGCAGCTGGTGCCGAGCGAGGTCGCGGATTATTACATCTCCATAAAGAACGGCTTGGATGAAACGATTTTTGCAAGTCTTGATGCGCCATCGAACGTGTTCGATTCAAGCACGCGCTTTGCAGAGTCGGATTTCAGGATTTCCCCGAAGGGCATTAAGGTGGTAAAGGCGAGCATCACGCTCCCCCCCGGGACTCCCGGTGGCGATTACGAAGTCGTTTTCAGGGTCCGCACTACTTCCGCCTGCTGCATCCAGGAATTCCTGCTTCCGGTGATGATCCGCTCATACTCTAAAAATGCGGTGCTCGACATTTTGAACGCGCCACTAAGCTGCCTGGAAGTGATCCATGGCATGCGCAAATTCATATCCTTTGGCATCAGGAACCGCGGCGAGGTGGAAGGCCCGTTCAACCTGGAGCTTTATGGTTCGGATTCTGCGCTGCTTCCTGTAAGCTCGCAATTGAAGCAATTTGAATTGGGCACCGGGGAGCACGACTATTTCAACCTCACGATTCTGCCGCCGGAGTCCATGCCGATCGACACCTACCAATTCAAGCTGCGGCTAAGGTACAACAGCTTCATCCTTGCGGACCAGAATATTTGCTACAAGGTGACGGGCATCAGCAACCTCGAAGTGGAGAAACCGGAGGATACGAACGTCAAACGGTGCGCCGTAGGCTCGTTGGAGTTCAAGGTTCAGAATGTCGGCACCCTCAAGGACGAATATTCCATCGAGACGAAGCCGATGATAAAAGCAGTTTCATACGCGGACCCCGAAACTTTTACACTCTCCCCCCGGGAGAAGCAACTAGTGAACCTGGTTGTGCAGACCTCCTGCATTACGCCTCTTGGCAAGCAGATCGCATCCTTGACAATCCGTCCTAAAAACGCAGCGGCACGCACGGAGAATTTCGAAATAAATATCGTCCCGAGCAACCTTTCGGGGGAATCGTTCCTGAAAATAGATGCGCCTTTAGTGATAAGGGCAGTTGAGGGCCAGGAAAAGAAAATTTTCATAAATGTGCTCAATGCAAAAAGCGAGGACATGCCGAGCACCGTTGTAAGCATCGAAGGTATCGAGAAGGATTGGTTTGCGGTGGAGTCGCCCAAAACAATCAAAACCGGGAAGACCGCGCCGTACCGTGCAATATTCACCCCGCTGGCGCCCGGCACCTACAAGCTGAAAATCGTCGCAGCATCAGGGCTCGAAATTTCCAAGTTCAATTCCGAACTGATGGTGGAGGGCTCGAGCGCAAAAATAGATTACACCTACGACATCGAGCCGGTATCGGAGAATGGGGTCGTGAAGGAAGCGATTGTCACATTGGCCATAAAGAACAACGGGAACATCGTAGCAAAGGGCATCAGTGTCGCATCGCCCTCCCAGGACCTGAATCTGGTGCAATTGGATTATATTGCGGAGCTTGCGCCCGGAGAGAGCAGGGATGTGCGCGTTCAGGTGCAGCCCCTGCAGGATACGGTTGAAAAGGACATCATGCTCAAAGTGAGCTCATTTGACGGCGCCGTCTCGACTGCAAAAGCGGTCACAATTCCGGCCCTCAAGAAGATCAACGCAGCCGAAGAATTGCCCTGGCGCTACATCCTGATCGCGATCCTGGTGCTGCTTATAATGTGGCTTTTTGGGAAGCAGACTATCTGAATCAGGCTTTAAATTTAATTTTCGTCATTGTCGGATTGTAATGTGCAAAAACCGCCTTGATCGTCCTTGAATCGTCAATTTTAGGCGCCCTCGCCATTGGAATTTTATATTCGCCCTTTACCCAAAGCCTTCCATTCTGCATTTCTTTAAAACCCGCATCAATAAGTATTCTTACCAATGCAGCCCTTTCAATATGCCTCGGCATCGGGCCCGTGTAACTCGTCTGCGCTCTGGCTTTTTCACCTGCGTGCTCCGGATGTTCAAATCTTAGGTTTCCAATATGTTTCATACCCAATAATTTCCCCAGTGCATGTATTGCTTCGGGGTTTACTTTTGCTCCCCCTAGTATCGAAGCGCCATAGATGCCCCTTTGTTCTTTGAAAAATTGAACCGTTATTGTTTCTTTTACCCCGTCCCGCTCTCGACAAATTAGATGTGTGGGGTCATTTTCAACTCTGCCCATGTATTTGTATTCCTTCACTAATGGGGCTCCGCATTCGATCCTTTTTCCTGTCGGCATGTTCATCGCCTATTTTTTGTTTATGTTGTTTAACCACATTTTCTTGAAGAAGGGCAGTGCAAGGGTGGACAGCATGAATGCCACCGCCGGAACAATCGCATTCAACCACGGCTGAGTAATATTGATCGCTTGCAAATAAAAACCCATTGCGAAATAGGTGAATGAAGACAGCAGGATGCGCCTTTCCCAGCTCGTCTCCCAAGCCTTGTCCGCCTCGACACGCAGATTACGCTCCTTCAGCGCCTCGATTTCCTTCTCTATCTTCGCAAGTTTTTCCATTATACCGCCAAGAAGCAGCCTTCCTTGAAGCAAAGGGGGAGCGAATAATTTTTTCGAGGGGGAAATGTGTTCCCCCTACGAAAATGGGCCCATAGGGAATTGTCCATGCCTTGCCGATAAATTCGGCGGAGCCGTCAAATTTCTTTCTTTGGCGGCGCCATCGCCTTTCTTTGAAAAGAAAGGCAAGGCAATTGAACCCCACGTCTTTCGCACGTCAAGCGAACGTCTTACCGACCGACTCTGGGCCCGAAGGCAATCATTTGGTTATTTAATATTAAAAAGCGTTTGTAATGCATGCCTGATAGGCGACTAGGAATTCCAGAAGCTGACCAAAGACGGGCCCTCCGCGATTTGGAAACAAAGAGGTTCCCTTTGCGCGGGTTTACTACTTCCGAGGATATCCGGCATGCATCCGGAATATTGCGGAAGAGCGCGGCTTTATTGCGGAAGAAAATCGGGGACCGTTTCATCGGCTTTGCCCTGATAGGCAGCCGGTCAAAGGGGACCGCGGTGCCGGGCAGCGATATCGATTTCCGGGTAATCGGGGAAGGCCTCAGTAAAAGGGAGGTGAAGCTCGCACGCGACATTGTTTACGAATATGCCAATTTCGGCCCGAATCCGCTGGGAAAGGCAATTCGAATTGCCGTCAAGAACAAGCCCCTGTCCAAATGGGTCCACCGGCGCATTTTCCCTTTTTCGTTATTGGAGAAGAGGTTTATCCACCGTTACGAACATCTCGATGCTGCCGAAATTCCAAATTATTTTAAGGCCGGTGACTATGAGAAACTTGCGGATTTCTTCGCATCGACTATTGGCCCGAGGAATAGGATCGGAGCGGCCAGGGAATCCCTCATTGCATATTTGAATGCCATGGGCAAGGCCGAAAGGGATGAGGCGAAACGGCGGATTGCGGAAGAATACTCCCGCAACCGACTGATGCCCTCTGAAAAGGGCCTTAGCAGGTTCGGCCTTATTGGTCAGCTGGAAATTAAGGGCTGCCTTGATAAAAGAAGGAAAGATTTCGAGCTTAAGCTGGAATAAGATGGACTCGGCGGGAGTTTCTGCCCAAAGCACCGCAAACCGTTTCTTTGGCGCGGAGCCACCGCACCTCCCAGAAGAGCCAAAGCTCTTCGGGGCCGCGAAGAGCAAAGCTCTTTTCGGTTCTTTATAAAGAAAGGGGCAAGGCAATCGAACCCGCTGTCTCCTGCATGCCATGCAGGCGTGTTACCAGTCCACTACGAGCCCATTATTTCAGACCTAATGATGGCTAGTGCTAAGTTAATAAAAATATCAGAAATGAAGGAACTCAAATATTCACGGGCGATATGTATACTACCGTATCCCCCCTCAATAAAACCGTGTTCAGCTTCCTCTTGAGCTCGCCGCCCTTCAGCTCCTCGCCGTTCTCAATGACAAGATTCATGTGAACATCAAAGCTCGAAAGAACGCCGCGCACCTCAAGTTCGCCCTTCAGCTTCACCAGCACGTTCTGGTTCAGCGCGTTGTTCAACACATCAAAAGGCCGTTTTTCCACCATTTATTATCCCCTCGTTTTTTAAAAAAATTAAACCGAATGCCGGTCTGGGTCATTTATTTTTCCTTCCAAAGATCGCGTCCAATAGGGATGCAAAAAATCCTTTTTTAACCTTTGTCTCGACAAACACCGCCTCGCCGGTGATTTTCCCCGCAAGCATCCGGATCTCCTTCGAGGCAGTTGAATTGGGATTCCGTATTATGAATGGCACCTGCAGGCTTGCCGCCCTCCGGACCTCGATGTCCTCCTGTATCGTGTGCAAGAGCTTTGCCGATAACAACGTCGCCATCTCCTCCTTTTTTGCTTCAGATTTGTCATTCAAGACCATGTTCTCAACAAACCCAAGAAGCATCACCCCTTTCTTGTTGCCGTAATTGATGATTTTCAGCGCATCCGCAAGGCTTGCCGGATTCGGGGTGACGACAATGATCATTTCCTTCGCGGATGAAATCGCGGCCTCAACGGATTTATCCAGCCCGGGCGGGCAATCTATCAGCACATAATCCGCAACCGGCTCGAGTTCCTTGATTGCATCTGGCATCTTTTCGAGGACGAGTTTTTTCACCCTCTCCAATGAGAGGCTCGAGGGCACATACTTCACCTTTCCGGGCCCCTCATACACCGCATCGCGTATGTTGGTCTCCCCCATCAATACGTTGTGCAGGCTTATGGGCGCGCGGTCGATGCCGAGCATTATCCCCACATTTGCCATCGAGACATCCGCATCGACAACGATGGTGCGCTTGCCCATCTGCGCAAGTGCAATCCCCAGATTGACCGCAATCGATGTTTTGCCTACCCCGCCTTTTCCAGAAGCAATCACTATTGTCCGCATAATCCTCTACCGGTTTAATCCACTTGCGTTTAAATTTTTATTGTTCAGCCCTTCCCCTTGAATAGGTCCGTCAGCAGGTCCTCGTCCTCCTCTTCGGCATCCGCTACCTCCTTCTTTTCCACATCGCCCAGCTTGTATTTCTTCATCAGCTCATCCTTTGTCCCAACTGACGCGGTCTCCTTCACCTGCTCCTCAAAGAAAGGCGAGAATTCCTCCACCTTCAATCGCTTGATGTCCGTTTCGGATGGCAGGCAGATCGCGCGCTCGTTGAACGCGAGTATCAGCTGCACCTGGTCATTTGTCAGCTGGAAAATGTCCACAACCCCGTGCTTTGCGGCGCTCGAATTCATGACCCTTTGGAATGCGAGATCCCCCAGCACCTGCTTGTTGTATTTGAAATATTCATAGAAACTCGCGACTATCTTGCCGTTGTCGCAAACCACCGTGCCCTCCTCCATGCCGCTGATTCCCTGTATTGTCATTGCGATGTAGCCGTTGAATGCCTTCTCCCTTAGTTCCTTTAGCAACGCGGAAAAATCTATGGTTGCCACATCAATTGCGGTTTTGACTATGATGCCGGCAGGCAGATTCATCTAATCACTTGGGAACACCTAAAACTACTCCTATGCCCTTAGTAAAAATAATCTCTCTTTATTAATAAATCTAACTTATTGCAAAAACCTACTCCTGATTCTCCTCTTCGGGTTTCTTCTTCAAATAGCTGTTCAGGTAATATGCGGCAAGAATCAAAACTACGATGATGATTGCGGGCATCGCATATTTCCCAAGGCCATTGTCTGCTGGTTTAACCGAAGCCGTAGGTGTTGCGTTCAGGCAGCCTGTGAGCCGGGAATTGAGGTTTTCGGCAATTTTCCGAGCCTCGGCGATTTTAGCGGGCACGAGCTCATATTCCTTTGTCGAGTGCGATTGCTGCGGATCCATTGCGGTTTGCACGGCCATCCATTTTTTCTTCAATTCCGCATTGCTCAGCTTGCAGTCCTTGAGCGAGAGCTCATTCGTGGAGGAAAGCAGGCTCAGAATTCCCGAATTATCCTTGCTGCCATACGCATTCGATGCCTCTGTATACGCCTTTCTCGAGAAGAAGCTTTGGATCGTGTCGTTCACGGCAGTTGATTTCCGGTTCCTTTTCGCATCGAAAACCCTTTTCTTCTGGTTGAGCGAGGCGTTGTACGATTGTATGACCGAATCCCTCACCTTCAGGTTTGCGAGTTTTGAAAGCTCGCTCGCAATTGGCATGCCCGAAAGCTCCAGTTGCTTCTCAGAAACGGCTTGCTGGTATTTGTACACCTCTGCAGAGAAATCATAAATCGAAACGACGCTATCGTCGTATTTCTTGAATGCATCGTTCAGGTCGCCAATCTCGATTTCCTGCGATGTTGCAGTTGCCTTGAAATTCTCCAGGAATCCCGCGCCATCTTGGATGAATGCGAGCGAATCATCCGCAGTAATCTTGAGGTCGGATAGCGAATCCTCGATTTTTGTGTAGTCCTCTTCGCTTTGCTTCTTGATGTTCTCGAGTATGGGCGTTTCGGAATTTTCCAATTGGTATTTTAAGGAATCAATCACATTCTTCAGATCCTCGAATGCAATTCCGTTGTCCTTGAGCAGCTGCAGGGATTCCATGTCGTAATCAATTGAATACATCGCCCTTAGAATCTCCGGGTCCGTTTCCAGGAACGGGGAGCCTGCGACCTCCCTTACGATCACTATTAGGTTTTTCGTTGTTGCCGAATCCTGTGGCGTGAAATAGACGTGCCAATAGATGTTTTCCTTGTAAGTTATGGGGTTCATTTCTGAAGGCACCACAACCCCTTCATCCTGGTTGCTGTAATATTGCACGTATTTCTTGACGCTTTCCGAATCAAGCGCATTTGCGAGGCTGGCAAGCAGCATTAGCCCAAAAACGATCCCCAAGAGCATGTTCCCTTTCATCAAAATACCCTTTTATATCTGCTACATTCTACATATGCCGGAGTGGTTTAAAAGACTGTTTGTACGGTGAAAGTTTCATGATCCGAGTGGTGCTGGTGGAGCCGATGTATCCTGTCAACCTAGGTTCCGTATGCAGGGTGATGAAGAATTTCGGCGCGAAGGATTTGTATTTGGTCCGGCCCAGGATCTCGGCCAAATCGCAGGAGGCGGTCATGTACGCAAAATCCGGCATCGGCATACTGAAAAAAGCGAAAATCGTTTCCTCCTTGGATGAGGCGGCCAGGGGCACCGACATTGTGGTTGGCACTACCGGCGTCTCCGTCAGATTTAGCTATGCGCTCAAGAGCTGCGTAACCCCCCGGGACCTGTGCCAAAAAATTTCAAAAAAGGACAGAATATCGCTTGTTTTTGGGAATGAGGGGACCGGCCTCACTTTGGATGATTTGAAAAAATGCGATATTCTTGTCACCATCCCTTCGGCGAAGAAATTCGCCGTCCTAAACCTATCCCATTCCGTCGGAATATTGCTCTATGAGCTCTACACCTCGAGCCGCACGTTCATCCATTACCGCCCCGCCAAACGGAAGGACATCTTGGTCATGCAGCAAATTTTCAGGGGCATTTTGGAAGGCCTGCTCGAAATCCGGGACAAGAGGAAGGTCGGCTGGGCGTTCGAGAACATCTTGAAGCGCTCCAGAATTTCGGATGAAGAGATCAAAGCATTATTCGTGGCTATAGGGGGGATTGGCAAGAGGATTAGGAAATGACGGAAGCCGCCAAAGGAGGTAAAAGTTACGTTTAAATACTTTTACTTTGAAACATATTCCGCTTCTAATTTTAGATAGCTACAACTTAGATGGTTTTGTTTGTTTAGGAGCTTTTAAGGTAATAACATGGCCAGAATGCATACCAGAAGGAAAGGGAAGAGCAAGTCCCACAAGCCCCAGCGCAGCAATGCATCGATGTGGGTCGGGGTCTCCAAGGAAGAAATTGAATCATTGGTTGAAAAGTATGCGATAGAGGGCCGCAAGGAGGCCGAAATTGGCCTGATCCTGCGCGACCAGCATGCGGTCCCTTCCGTCAAGATGATTGTGGGCAAGACGGTTTCACAGATCCTCAAGGAAAAAGGGCTCACGCCAAAATACCCCTCCGACCTGATCGACCTGATCCGCAAGGCAGTGCGCCTGCGGAAGCACCTTGCAGAGAACAAGAAGGACAAGCTGAATTCGAAGAAGTTGGTTTATGTCGAATCGAAGATCAAGAGATTGGTCAATTATTACCGGGGCAAAAAGCTGCCCAAGGACTGGAAATACGACCCAGCCCAGGCTGCATTGCTGGTAAAATGATTTTTCTGAATGTGATTATCAAATGGTGACAAAAAAGGTTGTTGACACTTGGAAGAGCAAGAGCTGGTACGCCATACGCGCGCCAAAATTCCTAAATGAGGTCGAGGTCGCCCAAGTCATTGCAATGGATGATGAGCACCTGCTCAACCGCATCATCATCATTCCCCTCAAGGATGTCACCAAGGATATCGCGCACACTTACACCAACATCTCGCTTAGAATCACTGAAATCAAGGGCAAGACCGCATTCACAAAATTCATCGGCCACGAGGTCTCCCGTGAATTCATCCATGCGCTAGTCAGGCGGGAAAACGATGCGCTAAACGTTGTATTTCCCGCAATTTCAAAGGACGGCGTGGAATTCAAAATCAAGGCGGTCGCGGTGACTGGAATTTCCGCAAGCGGCAAGCAAAAAACGCTGCTTAGGAACCTGATTGTCAGCGAGTTGACGGCAAAGGCTGCAGGCAGGGAATTTGGGCAATTCATTTATGATACCCTTTATGGCAGGAGCGCTGCCGAGCTCTTCAAGGCCTTGAAGATGATCGCACCCATCAAGCGGGTTGAAATCCGCAAGACGGAGCTCAAGGAAGTGTTCGACGTGCAGAACGCATCGGAAATCATCACGGGCGACGAGGCGATGGTTCCGGCAGAAGAAGGGGAGGAGAAGAAGGAGGAAGATGCTGCATCAGCAAGCGGATCGCACTAATTTTACTGTTAGCTTAAAATACTCGAAAATCCGACTCTATTTAGGTGATTCCATGGAAGACCTAGGCATCCTGGGTTTTGGTTTGGTTATGAGCCTATACTTGGTAATTAGCCTTGTGCCGTTCCTATGGGCGATGAATCACTTGGTTTCGCTGAAACGCCCACTATCCATGAAAGCAATCTGGGCCCTTATATGCTTCTTGGGCGGAATAATGGGCGTAATCTTGTATGCTTTAGTGGTTTATCTTCCGAAACAGCAAAAAAGAAAATAGTTGCCTTTAAATCCTTCTGAGACAACGGAGGCCTTTATTTTTGCAACTTCGGCGCTTTTGGTCTAACAAGGCGCGAGTCCCTTTTTCCCAGATAAAAATCTGGCGGAGTCCGGTTTTTCAAGCCTCGCAAATAATATAGCGAGGCCGTCCGTATATCCCCCGTTGTTACCCCCCGCTCCATTAAATGCCTTCTTGCAATTTCGACCGTCTGTCCGGTAGTGACACTGTTGTCGACAATCAGCACTTTTTTATTTGAAAAAGAGCCAATTGTACCTTCAGTCAATTTAGGTACTTGGAATAATTTAATCGCCTCGATGAGCGGTTTCATTCCGTCTTTCAATGACAATTTCGATGCACGCCTTTGAACAGTAATTTCTTGAATCGGCACCCCAAAATCTTTGGCAATCATCCTGCCGATGGCAGAGCCTCCGCTCTTTATCGCTACAACTACATCGGGCCTGAAGCCACTGGAGCGGATTTTATTTGCCAATGCTTGAGTGTATGCGGGTTTGTTTTCCCAATTTTCCCTAGCCATATAGAAAATACAGCATATGGGGATATAAACGATTGCCACTCAAAAAAAGTTTTATTTCCCGAACCTTCTTTGCGTCTCGTTGTAGAACTCTACAACCCCTCGGGGGAATATTCCCCCACTCGGGTTGCCTCTCCCCCTTTAATTTGCCAATAAAATAAATTACTTCCCAAATCTCCTTTGCGTCTCGTTGTAGAACTCGACCGCCTGGTTGAAATCAGTCTCGTCGAATTCGGGCCACAGCTTCCTGCAAAAATACAGCTCGGAATAAGTGGCCTGCCATGGCAGGAATCCGGAAAGCCTCGAGACTTCGCCGGTCCTGATTATCAGATCCGGGGCCATCGGCGAATAGAGGTATTTCTCGAAATCGCCCTCCGTTAATTTTGAGAGCTTGTCATTTTTTCCGTAGAAGTCAATGGCAATCCTCTTTGCGGCATTCACAATTTCCTCCCTCCCGGAATATGCAATTGCGATGCTAAGCTCCTTGGAATTCCCTGAAGTTTCCGCTTCCAATTTTGCCATAAGGTCCCTCACATCCGGAGGCAGCAGTTCCAGCTTCCCAAAAAATTTGATTTTAATGCCGTTTTCCGAGTACTCCCCTGTCCTCAGCGAGCCCCTGAGCTTGCGCCTCATCAGTTCGAATAGTATTTTCATCTCGAACCTTGAGCGCTTTTTGTAGTTCTCCAATGACAATGCCCAGAAAGTGATCTGCCTGACCCCCTTCGCATCCGCCCAGCCCATTACCTCTTCGACTTTCCTGAAGCCCTGCATGTACGCGTTCTGGAAATTAAGCGCGTTCTTCTTCGCAAAGCGCCTGTTGCCGTCCGGGATAATTGCGATGCTTTTCAACTTCATCTGGTTCACCGAATAAGAATATTTTTGGTATTCCACCATTTAAATAGCTAACTAACGCGTTAAGCCGGCGACCCCCGCCCAATCACGCTTCTTAAATCCCCTTAATTTCCTAAAATGTGGAGCTCTCGATCAAAGCGCCGACAAAAAGGAACACTATTGAAATTGCAACAAGCTTGAGCACATCCGCAAGTATGGGCTTGAATTCGACCGTATCTACCACTTTTCTAGTTATCGCAAAGCTCAATATCCCGCCTGCAAGCGCGCCGATGGAATAGCTCGCAAGCTCGAATGTGCCATGGGGGATCAGGCCCAAAATCCCATAGCTAAGGCCCGGAATGAGCGAGAACGCAGGCGCCTCGTGCAGGACGAATTTCCTTGCCACATTCCCAAGGAAAATCCCAATCACCGATGCGTTCCAAATCAATATGAAAACCGAGCCCGCACCGTAAATCAATGAACCCAGCACCACCAATGCAAGCACCCGCAAATTCTGGAAGAATATGAAATTGAACACAGGCCCTGTTGTGCCCGAGAGCAGAGGCCCCAGCATATTCCCTGAAAGTTGTGCGCCCAATTCATTGATTCGCGAGAGCTCGGTAAGCTGCGGCTCGAAGAATTTTGCCGAGCGATCCGCATCCGTCCCATCGAGGAAAAGATACCAGAACGTGAATCCTATCGTGAGGCCCATGAAGAATGCGAGGAGAACCAGCAAAACGGAGAAATGCCTTCGAATCGTCCTGCTGTGCAAAACCGTCTCATGCTCCAGCTCCTCCTCCTCCAATTTGAACAAGTTGAGCACGAAGGGAATGGCCGGGATGAGCGTGAACATCAAAAGCATAGCGCCGTACGGCTCGATTTTCAGGAAATCAACTATCCCAACAGCCATCGAGACGAAGATGAATGCGAGCACGATGATTTCCGAAGGGTTGCGTTCGGCAGTGCGCGGGCCTATCAGCGATTCGATGACCATGGAAGGTTTATTTTTATTTGATTTATAAAATGGTGCGATTGCGGTTTTATCCTTAAACAATTTTTTTCATCCGGATTGCTCCCCTGAATTGTTTATTAATCCGGATGCAGTTCCTTTTCCATGCTGATCCCCACCCCCAGAGGAATTGCGCTGCAGCTCGAGGACGAGCAGCTTATACTTGACGGCACTGGGGATCTGGTGTTCATATCCCACGCGCATTCTGACCATTCTGGCGGCGCGAAACGCTCCAAGCGCCTTATCGCATCCGAAGAAACCATCGATTTGATTCATGCCCGGAATTATGCGGATTCTTCCGAGAGCAGGGGCAAATTGGTGCGTGAAACGAATTTCAAATACGAGCTTTTGGATGCGGGGCATGTGCTGGGCTCAAAGCAGTTGCATCTCTCCAATAATTTTTCCCTCACATACACCGGCGATTTCAAGACTCGCGACTCGCTCACCAACAAGGGCGCGGCCATCAAGCATGCGGACCTGCTTTTGATGGAATGCACCTATGGCCTTCCGTTCTACCAGTTCCCGCCGGTTACGCAAGTGTACGAGCAGATGGCCCACTGGGTGAACCAGCAGCTGCTGAAGGGCTCTTCAATAATAATCGGGGGCTATTCCCTCGGAAAGGCGCAAGAGGTCATCAAGTTGCTCAATGATTTCATCCAAATAACGCCCGTTGTTAGTTCCGAGATTTACCGCGTCTCACAGGTTTACCGGAAATACGGGATCAATCTGCAGATGATCAACGAAACCTCGCAGGAAGGCAAGGAAACATTGGGCTCCCAGTTCGTGGCTGTTGTGCCGCACCATTTCTGCAACTTTTCATATGCGAGGCGGCTTAGCGAATTCTACGGGACCGATGTGAGGTGCGCGCTCGCAACCGGCTGGGCGGTTGACGGCAACAAATCCGCAGATGCGTCGTTCTGCCTCTCGGACCATTGCGATTTCAACGATTTGATTGATTACGTTGCGCAGGTTTCGCCCAATCGGGTAATAGCAATGCACGGCTTCGAGAAGGAGTTTTCTAGGGAGCTGAAAAAAAGGGGATTCAATGCCGAACCCCTTTCCAGTCTGAAGATGAAGCCGCAGAAGATGTTATTGGAATACTGATGGGATTGAGCTGTTTAGCGCCATAAATTCCGAATTATCTTTGCTCTCCCAATAATTTATGCTTATTCTGTCTACCTGAAATTCGGCAGGAAATTAATCAGCAGCAGTATCACCGAAAGGGCGCCGGCGGCAATTGCGATCTTCTTCGCATACGAATCGTTTTTGCTCGGGAATGCGCCCTTTGCCTCCTCGAACACCAGCCTATAGCCGTCGGTTAGGAATATCGGCACAAGGTTGATTATTGCCAATGCCAGATTGATCACGAATATCCAGCTGAAAGTGGCATAAATGAAAAGCAATGCGGAAACAAGCAGATTTTCAGTTGGGAAATTGTTTTCAGGGTATATGCCGATTTTTCCGTTCTTTCCAACAATCAGGGTTTTATCTCCAAGATTGGTGGTCAGGGCCAGCTTATCCCCCTCCTTCTTTCCTTTCATGTAATTCTGGAACGCCGGCACATTGCTCATGGCTTTTCCATCAACGGCGCTTATTACTTCGTTTTCTGCCAGAACGCCATTCGAAACCGAATCCTTCACAACCGTTTCGACCTTCACTCCGTTCGAATAACCCATCACGGCCGATCCCATGGGGACGAGTAAAAGCGCAAATAATAGGAAAACAAGGAAATTCGATGTGGTGCCTGCAATTAAAATCCGCCTTTTTTTGTGGATTGCGAGCGCTGAAAGCTTTTGTTCATTCGGCTCGACAAACGCGCCGATTGGAAGCACCCCAAACAGGATGGCCCCGGAGTTCTTCACCTCCAATTTCTCGACCATTGCAAGCACGCCGTGCGCAATCTCGTGCACGGACGCCGCGACTACAATTGCAATCAATCCCTCCCAGAATGGGATGGTCACGCCCGGCACTACTAGCGCCGCACCCGCAGTCGTGCCTGGGACAGTCAGGATGTTCAACGCCTGGATCACCAATGATGCAATCCCAAAAAACAGCAAGCCGCCCAGGATCCCAATTGCCGTTATCCAATAGCCCGTTTGCTCGGTTGCATTTGCAAGGAAAAGCGCTGCGAAGAAAAATGCGACAAGAACAAAATGCGCGATGAATTTTTTCGGCCGGTTCCTGAAAATCAGGAACGAATAAATCATCCCAAAGCCCATGCTAAGGCCGAAATCCGCAAGTGCGCGCATCAATTTCGGATACTTTGCGAAATAGTGCATTATCCCGAATCCTTTCTCCCCCCTCAGGATGATGATCCCGTGGTAGTTCTCCAATTTCCCGAAATGCGCCATCAATTTGCCGGAGCCGAACAAAATTGCAAGGAGCAGCGGCGCCTTCAGCCAGTTTGTTAAGGTTGATGACGCGCCATACCAAAATATAGCCGCGCCCACGATAATGGTCAATGCCAGGAATAGCTTGTCCCTATCATCCATCTTCCCCCTTGGTTTAGGCACTGGCGGTTTTGTGTTTTTCATTTTCATGTTTTTTGCCCGATAGGTTATATATTATTATCCCCAAACCCCGAATAATTGCATGTGATTGACTATTATGCCGCTTAACAGGTTAAAAACCCGAAAGGGAGAAGATAATCCGCTTTTGGCTTTTAAATTCCTTGCGCTATTCTTAGTTTTGGCCGGAATTGCGTATTTTGCCCTTTCACTTACCCAAATCCCCAATCATATCGCCGCATATTCCTCCCAATTGCTGCTTAAAATCGCTTTCAATATCGACTCTTCAATCGCCATTCGGCAATTCCCAGTCATTCAAACCCCCAACCTTTCCGCTCAAATAATCGATCTTTGCTCCGGCAGCCTGGAATTGGCGATTCTTTTCGGGATTGTTTTTGGCAGTTTTGAGAAGAAAATGAATTACCGGATCAATGGCTTCCTAGTTGGCATGTTGGTGCTGCTTGCATTCAATGCAGTTCGCATCTCCACCTCGATTTACTTCCTTCATTATGGCGGCCTAGAATGGGGCGTTGCGGTCCATGATGTGCTTTTCCGGATATTCCTCATAGTTGTGATCGTGACCTATTATTCAATCTGGTATTTTTATGACCAACCGCGCAAGAAAAGGAAAAAAAACAAAAGATGAGCCGCAGCTCGAATTCAACGGCCTTCATCTTGAGGTTTTTCCCGATGTATATTTTCCGCACGAGGATTCATTCCTGCTCGCGGAAGCCGCAGAAAAACATGCATTCGGCAAGGTTCTCGACCTGGGCTGCGGCAGCGGAATCGCCGGGATTTCAGCAGCAAAAAACGGAAAAGCGGAATCGGTAACATTTGCCGACATCTCAAAACAGGCAATTGAGAATGCTGCGCTTAACTGCAAGCTCAACCTCATTCCCTCCCCCATCCATTTCATCCTGACCGACCTCTTCTCAATGCTCAAAAATGAGCGTTTCGACACCATCCTGTTCAATCCGCCCTATTTGCCCACCAGTTCCGAAGAAAAACTGAGGGGCGAACTGAATCTCGCATTTGATGGGGGAAAGACCGGAAGGAAAATTATCGATAGATTTTTACCGGAATTCGGGCGGCATCTGGAAAAAGGCGGCGTCCTGCTGTATTTGCACAGCTCGCTCACAAATGATGGAATAACCTCCGGATTCCTGAAGGCGCACCATTTCAAAACAGGAAAAATCAGCTCCCAGAGGTTCTTTTTCGAGGAGATTGCGGCGCTTAAAATCACCGGACCTTGATCCCCAGCTTCATCAGATCCGTAATGACCTGCTCCGTGCTCTTGAATTGGATTGTCCGGATGCCTGCGGCCTTCGCCCCCACCAGGTAATCCTCGCGGTCGTCGATGAAAATCATCCTTTGCGGCCCGACGCCCAGCTGCCCCATCACTATCCGGAATATGGCCGGATCCGACCCCTTCTTCAAGCCGAACTT
>JAZDKC010000056.1:0-25597 GCA_043803465.1 Microcaldota archaeon | reverse complement strand
GCGCCAAAATCCTGGCTAATCTGGGTATCGAGCGAATAGTTTACCGCGAACTATATTATAGGGAGGAATACCGGGAAGAGTTCGAATTCACGAAGGAGCTGTTCGAGCAGGCGGGGATTGAAACTGTGCAGCTGGGCTAATTCCCTGAGATTGGAATCCGGCCATTTCGCGAATTTCTGCGGGCCCAAATGGCGGGCTTGCGTTTCAAAAGCATTTTTATCCCCTCCCCCCTCCCGCGTAATTTACTGCATATTGTGCTTTTTTCCCAAAGCATCCACAAAACGACCGAAACGTATTTATATGCCCTGATATTTTACTCGTTACCCATTTCACAAGGATTGAACTTCACATAACCTAAGGTGTTTCCATGGAAGCCTGGAAGATTTCGTTTTTCGTTGTTCTATTTTTGAGCGTTTTTTCCCTTTATGTTTTTGCCGAAGGCGGGGAAGGCGATGCGTCCGAAAAGCCGATTCCGAGCCTGCTTGCATCGAATCCCTCCAGGGCTGCGTGCACCCTCGAGTATGCACCCGTTTGCGGCTCTGACGAAAAAACCTACGGGAACAAGTGCCAGGCAATTGCTTCTGGAGCGGAGGTCATCGCATCCGGCCCATGCAAGGGCCTATCCGATGAAGTTGAGCGCTGCAGGGGCATGACCGCCGCAGCAGACAAGATCAATTGCTTGAGGAAAATCGGAGCGAATATTAACCTCGATTCAATTGAAAAGATCGGAACATTGCAATTCCAGAAATGCAAACTATTTGATGACGAGGAGCAGGTTGCAAAATGCTTCGCGGGCCTAAAGGAAAATGTGCAGCAGGCGCTGCCCCTTCTCAAGCTGAGGAACTGCGCGGAAATAACCGACGATGCCGAGAGGGAAAAATGCAAGGCCGAGGTTAAAAAGGAAATGCCCGTCCTCTCCCAGGTCAGGAACCGCTGCGAAATATACGGCGACAGCGAGGATGCAAAGGCGTGCCTTGTCGCATTAAGGGAAGGCATTGAGCAATCCGTGGAGGTAAAGGATTCGGCATACGCGTGCGAAAAAAAATTCGCAAATGACCCCGAAGGGAAGGCGGACTGCATTTCGAAGTTGCGCAAAGAGATAAAGGACATAAAACTTGACTGCTCCATTTATGATAATGAGGCTTTGAAGGAACGATGCATTGCGTGCGAAGGCCTCAAGGACAACCCTGTTGCAAGGGCAAGCTGCGTTTACCGGCTGCGGGAGTGCAGGGAAAAATACATCGATATGAAGGACCAGACCGCTGCAGCCGAAGGGATCAAGGGCTGCATCGCGGACGTTAAGAAGGGCGATGAGGCCGAAAACCGCTGCAAGAACGTTGAGGACGCCGACCTGAAAGCAGAATGCCTGAAAAAGGAATTCGGCCTGAAGGGCATCAAGGCATGCGATACGAAGGATGCGGAGGAAAAGGTCCAATGCCAGAAGGAAGGGAAGGAAAAAATCCAGGATTACATCCATTTTGAATTCCAAAATATCAAGGCTGCAATAGAGAAGATGGAGGCGGAAGGCTACCTGACCCCCGAAGAGCTTGCAACTATGAAGGCGTACATAACTCGCAAATCAGCTGAATTCGCAGCAGCCAAAACAGCGGAGGAAAAGAAGGCGATAATCGGGGAAGTAAGGGAAAGATGGCGCGAGTTCAGGGACAAGAAAGTGCTTGCGCACCACCTCAAGACCATTAAGGTAAGGCTCGAAGTCATTAAGAAGCACATGGCGAAATTGGAAGAGTTGAGCGTTAAACTTAAGGCTGCAGGGAAAGACACGGCCAAGCTCGACGCTGCTATTGCGGATGCAAAGGACAAGCTGAACAAAATTACCGAAGCAAAGACTTTCAAGGAGGCGCAATGGGCACTGCGGAACCTGACGCACTACCTGAATTCCATAAGGAAGATGATCGGCGAGCTGAAGGATAAGGGCCAAATTGAATCTCCTGAGCCGACTGACATCCCGATGCCGCCTGAAGGTTCGCCTACCCCGACTGCTATAGCCTCCCCGACGCCGATGCCGACCGAGGAAGCCTCCCCGACACCTGCTCCTAGCCCGGCATAATTTTTATGGTGATCATGATGAAAAAACAGATAATGGTTTTGTTGATCGCAGGAATTTTGATATTCGGCTGCCTTGGCGGTGGAGGGCAACAAGCCTCGCCTTCCCCGGCAGCAGCCGCGTCCGCGGTTGCTGCGAACATCGACCCCCAATTGGAGCAGCAAACGCAGGCAGCTGCCGATGATGCCGCGCAATTGGATGAATTGACGAGGCAATTGGATGCGGACATGAAGGTTACGGATGAGGATCTTAAGTCATTAGGTTGATTCTGGCCGCCCCTATGAGGTGCAAATGCAAGAGCGACAAAATTTTTTGCTCTGAAAAAACCGGACAGATTGAGCAGCTTAGCCTGTTTTCATTTCCTGTTGGGTTGGATCTCGGCAAAAAACTTTTCCTCCGGAGGGAGAGATATTCATGTCCACCCGGAATGTGGCATTCCAACTCTCGTTGCCCTTGCAAAGCATGAACTCATGGGCGGCCTTTTCCTTTTTCTGTTTTTTTATTGGTTATTTTTCCAGCGGGGCGCACGTGTTTAGCGACTTCCGGTTCCAATCGCCCGTTTTCCCCCCCCAGCGCAGCCAATTTTAAATATTCCAATGCAACAGATTCCCTTATGGCCACAAGGATCCCCGCTGTGAAAACACCGAATTCGCTCTTCAGCGCACCGCAAAGCAAGGAATACTACGGGGACAAGGCCGAAGGGCTGGAATTGAGGTGGTGGCAGAAGTTCGGGTGGGCGATGAACATCAATCTCCCGGGCTTTGCCCGGGGGCCCGCAACCGCATGGCGCCGCGCGGATGAAAAAGCGCTGTTTTTCAAGAATGTGGCCGATTACCTCGAATCGCACCGTGAAGACTTTGTTTCCTCAAAATACGGATTTCTTGAGGATAGGGGTTTCCTGGCTTATTTGCGGAGGAATAAAATGCTGCTCAGGAAAACGAATATCCTTCGGAGCATCGACAAATCGGCGCCATACCTGTCAGCTCCATTGGACCTGCTCTTGCCGTTTGGGAAGGGGGCGCAAAGCCTGCTTTTCAAAATGAGCCTGAAGGCATTCCCCCATCTTTTCGGCAAGGGGTTCCGGTCGACATCGCCCCTGGAAGCCGTAAACGTCGACGAAGGCACTTATGCGGAAAGGAGAATAGGCGCTTTCCTCTTTCGAATTTTGCAGAATAATAAGTTGGGAATACCCCTGCGTGGATCAACGGGAAATTCGGTCAAGCAGATGGGTCGCGAGCTGAACAGTACATTTTTAATTGACCATGCCCGCTACGCCGCAAAATATTACCTCATGCAATCCTTGCAGATCCAGGAGGGCCTGCAGCAGCTTTCGTATTCCGCCAGGCTGAGCACGCTGAACCAAAGCAAGACGAAATACGTTTTGAATACCCGGGAGGAATATGATCAGCTCAAACAGGAGCTCGGCAGGCTCGTCAAGGCGCGCGAATTGAAATTGCTTTCAGAGGAGCCCCAACACGACGTGTATTATGATACGAAAGACCGCAGGCTCGGCAAGCAGGGCAGGAGTTTGAGGCTGCGGACCATCACCGCGAATGATAAAACCCAGCATATAGTGATTTTTGACAAATCCATACGGGGCGGTTTCCATGAGGAGGGCTTCGTCATCACCCCCAATTCCGACTGGAACCGCGTCTTCAGCCACCTTGGGATCCGGCCCGTTAACAAGCCTAAAGACCGTGCGTCAGTAGATGGATTGCTTGCCAGATATGGTTTCAAGCCGATTATGAAGCTCGAAAAAACCCGCACCAGTTACGTTACGAAGAACGGAGTAAAGCTGAATTTTGACGACAATATCCGGTATTCCCGTGCAGGCGCACAACGAACGCTGCTCGGCTGGCTCGAGGCGAACCTGTCCGGCACAAAACGCGAGGGCGCAGAGGAGATCCCCCTGCCGTTCGAGCATTCGCGCTTTGAACGGAAGAGATCTCTCGAACTGCTGAGGGAACGTGCGTGAAAATTAATGGTGCGGCAATTACCCCCCATCCCGCCCTATTGAGCCAAAACAACCTTTAAAAAAGTATTTCGGCTAAATACTTGTCTCTTAATTGTCTGATTTTCTATGTCAGAATAACCAGTGGTGTCCATTTATGGCAAGGAAGGAGAACATTGCGGAAGCAGCAGGGAAGTTGATGTCTGACCGGGAGCACATCCGGAACATGGGGATTGTTGCGCACGTTGATCATGGCAAGACAACCCTTAGTGACAGCCTGGTCGCCCTCGCAGGCCTGATCTCCCAGGAACTTGCAGGCGAGCAAAGGGTGCTAGATTACGATGAGCAGGAGCAGGCAAGGGGGATCACAATCAAAGCGGCAAACATTTCCATCCCTTACACGTACGAGGGCCAGGCGTACCTGATCAACCTGATTGACACTCCCGGCCATGTGGATTTCGGCGGCCATGTGACCAGGGCAATGAGGGCAGTTGACGGCGCGATCGTGGTCATCGACTGCGTTGAGGGCATCATGCCCCAGACGGAAACCGTGCTGAGGCAGGCATTGAAGGAAAAAGTGAAACCCGTCCTGTTCATCAACAAGATCGACCGCCTGATCAACGAGTTGAAACTGGATGCGAATCAGATGCAGGCGCGCTTCTTGAAAATTATCAATGGAGTCAACAAGCTAATCACCACCTACGCCGCACCAGAGTTCAAGGAGGCATGGCAAATAGAAGTCCCAAAAGGCAATGTGGCGTTCGGAACTGCTTTCAACAAGTGGGCAATTGCAGCCAAGCAGATGAAGACCTCCGGCATGACCTTCAAGGACATTTACCAGCATTGCGTCGATGGCAATCACAAGGACCTGCAGGAAAGAATACCTCTTGGGCCGGTAATAATGGATATGCTAATCAACCACTTGCCTAACCCGCTCGTTGCGCAAAGATACCGCGTGCCCGTCATTTGGCATGGCGATCTTGAAAGCGAGCTGGGCAAATCCATGATGGATGTGGACTCGGCAGGAAAGGCATGCTTCATGGTGACCGCCATCCAGATGGATCCGCATGCGGGCGAAGTCGCTGTTGGCAGGCTATATTCCGGCACCCTCCGGAAAGGCTCCGACCTTTACCTTGCCTCGCAGTACAAGAAGGAAAAATTGCAGGGGGTGGCTGTTTACATGGGCGCCGATCGCATAACAATTGATGAAGTGCCTGCAGGCAACATCGTTGCCCTGGTAGGCTTGAAGGAAGTTTATTCCGGTGAAACCGTTTCGGAGGACCAGGTCACGCCATTCGAGCAAATCAAGCACCATTCAGTGCCAGTGGTCACGAAGAGCATCGAGGCGAAGAACCCGAAGGATTTGGTCAAGCTAGTGGAGGTAATGAAAAAGCTAGCAAAGGAGGATCCCACGATGAAATTGGAGATTAATCCGGATACCGGTGAGCATTTGATTTCCGGAATGGGGGAGCTCCACTTGGAGATCATCGAGTATAAAATCAAGAATGAAAAGGGAGTGGAAATCGTGACCTCGCCGCCGATTGTGGTGTACCAGGAGTCGATATTTGGCGAATCGCCCGAATTGGAGGGAAAATCGCCGAATAAGCACAACAAGTTCAAAATAGAAGTGAAGCCCGTCGAGCAATCCGTAATCGATGCCATCAACGATGGGACGATTGATGAGCACAAGAAAGGAAAGGAGCTGCAAGAGCTTCTGATCAAATCCGGTTTGCCGCGCGATGAGGCCAAATCGGTATTGGCCATCCACAACGGCAATTTCTTCCTCGACATGACCAAGGGCGTGCAGTACCTGCAGGACATCGAGGAAACAATGATAACCGCATTCAAGGAGGCGATGAACCAAGGCCCTCTGGCAAAGGAAAAATGCATCGGGGTGAAAGTTATCCTCACGGATGCGGCAATCCACGTCGACCCCGCGCACAGGGGGCCGGCGCAAATATTCCCTGCAATCAAAAAGCCGATTTATGCGGGAATGCTGATGGCCAAATGCACCCTGCTGGAGCCGAAGCAGAAGCTGGTCGTCAATTCGCCCGCTGATTATCTGGGCAATATCACCACGAAGGTGCAGGGCAGGAGGGGAATCATCACCAACATTGAGCAGGAGGGCGAAATCGTGAACGTTTCCGCGAAAGTGCCGGTCGCAGAGATGTTCGGTTTTGCCAATGAGATCCGCGGCGCAACGCAGGGAAGGGCCGCATGGTACTACGAATACGCGGGCTACGAGAAGCTGAACCCGGATATGCAAGTGAAGATCCAAGCGCAGATCCGGAAGCGCAAGGGCGAGCCGGAGAATGCGCCCACAGCGAAGGATTTCCTGGATTAACTGGAATGGTTATTAATTGCATTCCCTAAATACTGTTGTTTAGCATATGCCAAATCCATACGAGCACGAATACGTGAGGGGAAAACCCATCATTGATGCCCTGGCGGAGGCGCATTCAATACTGATTTCTGAAAGCATATTCGCTTCGAAGGAAAAAGGCACGCAAAATAAAAAACTGGTCATTGCCCTGCGGGGAGCGATGCGCGCCGCCGTATTCGCGGGATTCATCAATCTCGAGAGTGAAGGCCGGAAAGGCAAAGGATTCGGCCGCGAAAGCGAGTTTGTTAACGACCGGCATATCGATCTTTACTGCGATGTGCCCTGGGCCCCGATCCAGTTCCTTCTTTACAGGAAAAAACACCCGAAACTGAATGAGTTGGCGGGAACCAAATTTCTGGTGAAAACAAACCCAAAAACCGGTCATGTTTACACGACCATTGACACCGAGATAAACCTGGCGGCGTCCCAAAAGGCCGATTACTTTTTGAAGCATTATGAAACTTTTACTGAAGGCAAAGCGCAATCCATTTCGGGTTTCCTTCGCAAGCAGCTCGTTCTCGCATATAATTCGGGCACAGAGCTTCGGAGTAAGTACCCCCATGTGGCGTTTGCATTACTGAAAAATAATCGCTAACCTATTGATCTGCCTCGCCGACGCCGAAGACTTTTTGGATTAGATGATTAAAAGAAGAGGAAAATCAGTAGCCCTGCAGATAACATAATTGACATTGCACCTGCAGTTAGCTGATATTCGCTTTCCTTTAGTCTCGCAAGGATTTCTGCCTCGGGCCTTGCTGAAACAATCAACTCATTATCCGGAGGTCGGACGATGGCCAATTTGCCGGCATTGTCGGTCAATAGGCCCAGCACAAAAACATTTGAATTTTGGGACAAAATTGATTCGCTCATTTTTTTCCCATAGTCCCCACTTTCCAAAATTTTCTCTCCATAAATGAAACCAGGGGTTGAAAACTTCAGTTCCAAACCGTAACTCTTGCCATTGCTTATCAATCTGCAATTCCCCGAATCCGAAATTATTCTTTCGACCGCCCTCCACCCCGTTCTTGACCTGAAAACTTGCGTTTGGCTTTGATGCCAGATGCACTCTTTCCCAGAATAAGGCGCCTTTATTTGCCTATCCGCACAAATTTTTCCCTCAATTTTTACAATGCCGAATCCTTGGACTCGATTCATCTCGGTTGATGCCAATAGGTCAATCACCTTTTTTCGGTCCATAAAATGCTTCAGTGACCTTGCCCCCAAGAATAACAGGACCCCGGGAAAAATCACAAGTATATAAACATCCGGTTTTTTTACCATGTTTTTTCCAAAATAGATTAATATGAAAAAAGCAATAGACATGCTTATGATCCAAATTGAGTTGATAATATGCCTGAGAGCAATGTTTATTGTTTTCAATATTGGGGCCATGTCGACAACACCCTGAATTTTTTCATGATAAACTATTTTTTCCCTCATCCATGCTTACCTGCACTGGCTTCTTCTCCTCGTAAGTCGCACCGAAATAATCCCTCGCCCCCATTCCGGCGATCCCCGCAAGCAGGTTCCAGGGGAAGATCGCGATCGAATTGTTGTAATTTATCACGGTCTTGTTGTAGAAGCCCCTTGAGTACGCAATCCGCTCCTCCGCATCCGAAAGCTCGTCTTGCAGGTGCAGGAAGTTCTCGTTCGCTTTCAATGCCGGATAGTTTTCGGAAACCGCAATCACGCTCTTGACCGCCCTCGCAATATTGTCATTTGCCCTTGAAATGTCCGATACGCTCTTTGCATCCGAAAAGCCGGACCTTGCCAGTGCGATATTTTCAAAAACGCCCTTTTCATATTTCGCGTATTTTTTCACGACCTCCACCAGGTTCGGAATCAGGTCGTTCCGCCTTTTGAGCTGTATGTCTATCTGGGAGAACGCATCATTGCACCTCTCCCTCAGTTGGATTAAGCGGTTGAAAATTATCACTGCGGCGATTATCAGAACCAACGCTGCGCCAACAGCCAGCTCATATGCCATGCCACCACCCCATCGTAATTGAAATGTCCGCAACAATCATGGCGATGCCCCCGATTAATGCGAGGTATCCTATCGCCATCTGTGTTTTGTCATCGCTCCTTTTTATTTTAAGGTATTCCGATTCAGTTTTAGTGCTTGCGACCATTTTCGCCTCCTTGTCCGGCTGCATCGTCAGCAGGCCCTCCCGCGCATTTCTCGTCATTCCATAAACAAATAGTTCTGCGCCCGGCCTTAGGATCCATTCGTGCTTCCGCGATTGCACCGATCCCAGCCTTATCCCTCCAATGATTTCAGCGCCGCCTTTCATTCCCTTCCAATCGAGCACCTTTTCAAACTCGGAATTGCTCACTTCCGCCTCGTTCCCCGATGCGATCAGCTGCTCCGGCGGGATGTTCCTTGCAACCTCCATCATCCTGCCCATCATTGCGACCGGATTGACATTGCCCGTGTAGCTCATCCGCATCGCATTGTACAAATTCCTCTTCGCCTCCCCAAGCAGATCCACCCTGATTTTCCCGGTTCCGTCATCGATGTAAAACGGCTCGAATCCATAATCGTAGAAAACAGTCACCCATTTGCTGCTCTTGCCCTGCTTGCGATATTCCTCCTCCGTGCTTACGAAGTAGACGCAATCCTGCTTTTGGTAATATGATTTGAGCAGTTTAATTGGAACTACCTTTCCATTTGCCTTAGTGACCACATCGGCGACCGCGTCCTCCAGCTCTGTCGGAGGCAATCTTTGGATCTTGTAGAGCTCCTCATCCTCCTTCCGTTGGCTATGGATCGCTGCGAGCCCAATCCCGAGGCCGACTATCCCCATAAGCACCAATTGCCACATGCATATCACTCAGAAAAATGCCTTTACCGCAAAATATTCGGCAATCACGCCGATTATCATCAATAAATATCCGAATCCCAAAAAAAGCTTGTCATCCGAACGCTTGAATTTCAGCATCTCCTTCTCCTCCCGAAAGCTAGCAATCAATTGCTCCCTCTCGCTTTTCATGATGGTCAGCTTTTCCACCTGTTGTTGTGCAAATCCATAAACAAACGCATAGCCCGGCTTCAGGGCCCATTCGGACTTCCTCCTATGGAATCCAGACCAGGAAAAAATCCGTTCCGCATCGACGAACTCCCTATTCGCCTTCCGCAGGTCCACCCAAATTTTTCCAGTGCCATCGTCAATCTGGAATGGAGCTGTATTTACCATGTCAGCAACAGTCCTCCAATGCCCCGATTTCCGCCCCTTCGAGTCGGTCGTCTCAACATACTCCTCCTCCAATGAACGGCTCCAGACCGCGTTTTCCGCCGCATAGGGGGTTTTCAATGGCGAATCGCATACTATTTTCCCATAGGTTTTCAAGGCGATCCCGTCAACCGCATCCTCGAGTTGCAGCGGCGGCAGGCGTTCCACTTTGTAAAGCGCCTCCTCCTCGCGCTTCGCATGCTTCAGCACAAAGTAGCCGCCTATTATGAAAATCAGCCCGAACAGCCCGATGAACATCGAGAATGTGCTGTCAAAAGCCCCGAAGGGGTCGAAAAAATCCATGCAAGCATGATCAGGTTGCGATATTTAATCCTATCCGTGATTGAGCCCGCAGTATGATGACGTTTATCCGAAAACAGCCTGAGCACTAGGAGAAAAAAATCCATTTAGAATCAGAAAATCGGCATCAGAATTCAAGAATCAGGAAATTCAGCCCAAATTCATCTCGAGCGAGACGGATTTTGGGATTTCCATGCGCATGATATCGCGCAGCACTCGGTCATCGGCCTTGATCTCAATCAGTCGCTTATGGATGCGGCATTGCCATTTCTCATACGTGTCGGAGCCGTCGCCACAAGGCGTTTTGCGGGTTGTTATGGAAAGCTTTTTCGTGGGCAGCGGGATTGGGCCCTTGAATTCCACTCCGGCCTTGTTTGCAATGTCCCGGATCTGCGAGCATACGCCGTCGAGATCCCCGTAATTCCTGCTTTCCAGTTTGATGCGTGCTTTATTCATAAACAACAAACCCAAACAAAAAAATATGAAAATTCAAAGGCTAGGGACCTTTTGGGAAGGCCGTGTGCGTACTCTTCATACGGACGCCGCCCTTCTTTACAGCCCCCTGCCAATGAAAACAATCATAAAAAATAAAAAATCCTTCGATTCGACTTATGCCACTGCCTTCCTTGGAACCACATCCAGGACGATGCCTGCTGCAACTGTCTGGCCCATATCCCTGATTGCGAACCTTCCAAGAGCCGGGAAGTCGGAGTATTTCTCGACAACTGTTGGCTTCTCGGGCCTCACTTTCACGATTGCGACATCGCCCGTCTTGATGAAATCCGGGTTCTTCTTCGCAGCCTGCCCTGTTTTGGGATCCTTGATCTCCACGAGCTCGGTAATCTTGCATGCAACCTGAGAGGTGTGCAAGTGGAATACCGGGGTGTAGTTCTTCCCAATTGCTGTTGGATGGTTCAAAACCACGATTTGGGCTGTGAATTCTTCCGCGACTACCGGAGGCGACCTTGGCTCGCCGCATACGCAGCCCCTCTTGATTGCTTTCTTCTCAACTCCTTTCAAAGCGAATCCTACGTTGTCTCCTGGAATTGCCTGTGTGAGTGCCTGGTGGTGCATTTCAATGCTCTTGACCTCTGCTGTCACGTTCTCGGGCATAATGACAATTGTCATGCCTGGCTTGAGAATGCCTGCCTCAACCCTTCCGACCGGCACTGTTCCTTGGCCGGTAATGGTCATGACCTCCTGGATAGGCAGCCTTAGCGGCTTGTCTGTTGCCTTCTTTGGTTCGGTCAATTGGTCGAGCGCCTCGGTGAATGTCGGGCCCGCATACCATGGAGTGTTGACGCTCTTGGTCTTCACATTGTCCCCCATATATGCCGAAACAGGAATGAATGGGATCTTGTCGACGGGATATCCCATGGGCTTGATCTTTGCAATCAATGCCTGCTTTGTATCCTCGTATTTCACCCTGTCATAATTGATCGCATCCATCTTGTTGATTGCGACGATGAACTGCGAAACTCCAAGCACCTTCAAAAGGAAAGCGTGCTCAATTGTCTGCGCCTGCACTCCTTCCTTCGCAGAGCATACCAATACTGCCGCATCCGCCTGGGACGCGCCGGTAATCATGTTTTTGACGAAGTCCTTGTGGCCCGGGGCATCTATGATTGTGAAGTAGTATTTTGCGGTATTGAAGTCCCTGTGGGCGATGTCAATGGTGACCCCTCTTTCCCTTTCCTCCTTCAATTGATCCATTGCGAATGCGAATTCGAAAGTCGGCTTGCCCATTTTTGCAGCCTCTTCCTTCAGCTTCCTTAGGTCGTTATCCGACAACGCGCCGGTATCGTACAATACCCTTCCTACGAGTGTGCTCTTCCCATGGTCCACGTGGCCGGTGAAGATCAGGTTCAAGTGAGGTTTCTCTGCCATATGTTCATACACCTGCTTAAGACATTTTTACAAAAAATATAATATTCCCAAAAAACCCTGTTCAACCCATCGCGCATATAGCAAGCTATTTTTAGTGCTATTGCCTACCTAGAATCAGCCATTTTGAGCCTGTCAGCTGAAATGAACCATTTAAAGTGCCGATTAATGTTTAAAAAGCTTTTGATTTTCTGCCCCTCGTAGGAATAAAAACAACCGGTTAGTCAAAACCAATAAATACTTATCCCCCCGTTTATATTCCACGATTGCCTCTTGCGGTGATATTTAATGACTACGTATTTTCCGAGTGATGAAACCAGCTGGACGCTGCTTGCGCTGCTGCTGCTTTACGTGATGTTTTCGAGTGGAGTGCAGCTGAGCATGCCCGCCCTCGGCGCGATCGCGTTCGTGGGCCTGATGGTGGTTGGCACGGCGCAAACTCATCATTAATTATATTTTTTCCCTTTTTTCTGTTTTATTATCGAGCTTTTGCAAAGGTGCGGCTTATACGCCCTGGCGCGGACAATCTTTCTCGCAAAGAACCCCTTTTTCATCAGCATCGCATCCAATTCCTCCGGCGCCAAGGGCTGGTCATACCCGAAAACTATTATTTCCGGCCCGTATTCAAGGATGGGTTTTAGGGTGTTGAGCCTGTCGCCGCCGATGACCTGATCTATTAGCGGTTCTTTTTTGAGATGTTCCATCCTTTCTTTTTGTGAAAACCAAGGCGCCTTGCCCTTGATCTTTTTTATCCTTGCATCACTTGCAACCACAACCAGCAATTTGGAATTCCTGCCTCCGAACGCTTTAGCCTGCCTAAACAGCGAACGGTGGCCGTCGTGAATAATATCGAAAGCGCCAAATGTCATTACCTTAATGCGTTTGGCCGGACTATTAGCCATTTGCCCCACGGATTGAAATAAACCCTGGCGGTTATTAGCCTTTTGGTTTAATTACGGGCCTTCAAAACCGCATTCCTTGCAGGCATACCTGTTCGCGTTTTCCCTGCAGCTTTTGCACCTGACGATTTTCCCCTTCTCGCATTCCGGGCAAGGGAATACGACTGCATCCGCAGAAGCACGCCCGCAGCTTATACAAGTCCTCATTTTCATCTCACCTGGTAATCAGAATAGGCTATTTTTATTTATGTTCGGCTTTTTAACCGCTCGCTTGGATAATAATAAAGCCTATATCCGATTGATTGGAAAATCAGGAGGGTAGAGGCAACACGAGTAGGGAGCCTGGGTTCCCTGTAGGTGTTGGGCCCGTAGTATAACCTGGACAGAACGAGAGCTTGCGGAGCTTTAGATCCGGGTCCAAATCCCGGCGGGCCCGCTTATTTTTATGGGTGGAAGCGGCAATAGCCGCGTGATTTTCATGGCAAAGATAGATCGCAGGCGGGAACTCAAGAAGAACGCGAGGCAATTTGCTGGCGAGGTAGTGGAAGCGGGCCGCCGGATAAAAGGCAAGCTCGAGAACAAGAAAAAGCAGCGCCAGATGGAGGGCGAGCTGGATGGCGCTTTTGAGCGGGTCAAGCGCATTTTCGAGGATGCATGGCCGGAAAGGAAGCGCCAAAAGTTTGAGTATGTTGTTGCGATCATTGCAAATTTGATCATGATCCATATTGCGAATAATCTGCTTTCATGGGATGTGCCCTACCTCACCAGCAGTTTTATTTTCGTGCTCTGGGCGTTCAACCTCTCATTCTGGGCGCAAATAATTGCAAATTTGTTCTATTTCCTTTATGACGCAAAATGGTTCCGCAATATCGGCAAGCTGATAACGGATCTTTTAGGCCTGATCGCGGTGTACGTGCTTTACGTGATATTCCCCTTTGATTTCGGCGCAACCGGCATCGAAGGCCCGATGAGGCTCGCATTATTCTTTGCAATAGTGATAATAGCGCTTGCCATCGTTTTCCGGATATTCAAGCTGTTTGTTTTCCTGCTCATTGGCGATAAAAAGCACTAAGCCTTAAAAAAATCTGCAAGTGGCGAAAACGCCGGCCAGGTACGATTTGGGTGAATATATGGCCACAGAAAAAGGACGGAGTTTTTCCCAGAGCAGGAAGATCGCGGAGCTCTCGCTGCACGGCAGAAGGATTGTTTTCAAGGAGCTAGTTCATTCTGATTTGGAAACCAATTCAATCGAGATCCGTGCAACCGATGCAAAATCCGATAAGGAAATCGCGACAGTCAAGCTTGGAGGAAATCTGCATGGCGCCGCCCTTCCAAATCATCTCTTCCTTTATGGTTTGCATGTCATTCCCGAATACCGGAAATTCGGCTTCGGAAATAATTTCCTGGCGCTGATTTGCCATCTGGCAAAAAAAAATAACACCTCCCTGGCACTCTATCCGCACGATCCTGCCCTTGAACGTAGCGACGAATTGCTCAGGGCTTGGTATCGGATGCACGGTTTTAACGAATTACCCCGACCCGTTATAAGTGGTTTGCTTGGAAAATTTCACGGCAACCAGGATGGGCAGGGAGACCTGCTTAACCGACTTTTAAGCCTCATCTCGCGGGCGCCTTCAACTGATGTGCGCCCGATTTTCATCGAAAAAATAAAATTTGTCAAAAGTTATTTACTACCCGAACCCGGAAAAATCAGCCTTATATGGGGGAATAAGGCATAAGCTCGCTTATTTTATCTTGTCTCCCCTGCACTGGCCTCGTATACCTTTCCGCAATTATATTATCGAACGCCATTTAGTGAAACTCCTGCAGCACTTCCTCCTTTATTTGCGCAGCCAATTCCGGGTTGCGGGTGATGATCACATTCACGGGCTCGGCGGTTTCGTATAGCGCCAAGTATAGTTTCGAGATGGTTTCGCCGTTGATCTTGGAGCCGTTGTTGAAAACCCTCCCCAGCTCGCTTCTCGTTTTGTTCGGAATGAAAAGTTGCAAAACGTAGTCCTTGTACGCCAGCATGTCGCAATTCTTTGCGCAATCCGCCCTAAGCTTCGCCTTGCTTCCCGCATTTTTCCAAAGCTCGACCATCGCGCGATCCATATGCGAGCCGCCTTTGCAAGTCAAATAATGCTCTCCCGCAGTCAGGAACTCCCGCAAATTCTGGTACTGCTGCTTTGAAATATTCGTGATCGGCCAGGGGTGATGCGTAATTGCGTATGTAGACTCGTTTGCGCCAATCCGCTTTGAATCCGCGAAAAGCTCCTCAATTAGCCAATAGAAATAATCTATGAACGAATCAAACACCAGCGGCACGCTTGTTTTTTCGGAAATCTCATCCAGATGCAAGCAGCGCCTTCCTTTCAACGAGGAACATAGCTCGTCGCCGAATTTGCGCAATCCCTCCATCCACTCCATGCTGATTGAATATTTTGACTGTGCGCGCATCAGAACGCCCTCGGATGCGAGCTGCCTGATTGCCTTGTGGATTCCCTGGTAGGAAATATCCTTTCCATTGGAATTGCGTATCCTGTAGTAAATCTCCTTCGCAGCCAGGGGCCATTCTTTGCTAAGTATGCTAATGATCCAGCCCCTAGCATCCTTCCTCCCATTTGCAGCAGTAATATGCGGAATGCCCGGCACCCCGTTACGAAGGACAACCATTTACCCACATTGAACCAAACTGATGACTTAAACTTATAAACCGAGAAGATTTGCCATCAACGAAAAGTTGATTAAAAATCAACCAAAAAATCAACGAAAAGTGGAGTACGCGCTTATTTCAGGAAAATAATAAACCGGAAGTTGATTATTTTTTTACCAAACTAATATATTGGGAGGAAAGAGCAAATACTCCGGTTGGGGCGTTGGGCCCAAAGAATAAGCCTCCACGACCTTATTGCCTTTCGCCCCGGCCGAATTTTTATGCATCTTTCGCTACCTTTTTAATAGGCTGTTCCCCTAACTAATTACACTTTTGTGCGTGCCGATTGCCGCAATACCGCCTAACTGGCGTAGTGATGGAACATGCTGGTTTACAATCAATCCGAAATAGAAGCGCAGATTCTGGAATTTTGGGAAGCAAAGCGGATTCCGCAGCGGTTAGCCGAGCAAAGGAGGGATGCAAAGCCCTTCTTCCTTCTTGACGGCCCTCCGTACGCGAATGCGCAGCCGCACATTGGCCACGTGAAAACCACCGTCTGCAAGGACATCTGGTCGCGGTACAAGCAAATGAAAGGCTTTAGGAGCTATTTCCAGGCAGGCTTCGATTGCCACGGGCTTCCAACAGAGGTAATGGTCGAGAAGGAGCTCGGGATTACAAGCAAGGGCGACATCGAAAAAATCGGGATAGAAAAATTCGACGCAAAATGCCTCGAGAAAGTGCTCAACACCGAAAAGGTGTGGATGGATTATTACCGCAGGCTTGGCGCATGGCGATTCTATGCGGAGCCGTATTTCACCTACAAGGACTATTACATCGAAAGCGGCTGGTGGACCGTGAAGCAGCTGCATGAACAGGGGCTTCTAGTAGAAGGCGAGAAACCGGTTTATTGGTGCCCCCATTGCGAAACAGCCCTTTCGGGCTACGAGGTCAGCGATTCCTACAAGGATATGCCCGATCCCTCGATTTTTGTTAAGTTCAAAATCAAGGCCGCAAACAACGAATACCTGCTTGTTTGGACAACAACGCCTTGGACCTTGCCGGGAAATGTTTCTGTTGTTGTGCATCCATCCGAGGTTTATGTCAAGGCCAAGGTCGGGAATGATATTTTAATTATTGCAGAGAAGCGTGTTGAAGCGGTTCTAAAGGAAAAACTCGGAGCACAATACCAAATTCTGGAAAAAATGAAAGGGGAGGAGCTTGAAGGGCTAGAGTACGAACCGTTGCTTGATGTGCCGCAGCAGCATGAGCTTGGCGAGAGTGGCAGGCGGGTGCACCTAAGCATCCCCATCATGACGGAAAAGAAATACAAGAAGCACAAATTGGTCCACAAAAAAGACGAGCCCAAGCCCGAAGGCGCAGTGGAAACGATCAAGGCCGCGATCAATCCGGCTGCAACGGCGCAACCCGCAAAAATAGATGTTGATAAGATTACGGGCACGGAGGAAAGAGAGGAGTTTGAGGAATTCGTGACGATGGCCGAAGGGACCGGATTGGTGCATTGCGCTCCGGGCCATGGCCAGACTGATTTTTACATCGGGAAATATTACAATCTGCCGGTAGTTTCGCCGGTTGACGAGCATGGCAAATTCACCGAAAAGGCAGGGGAATTCGCGGGCATATACGTCAAAACAGCCGATGATAAGATTATTGCGAAGTTGAATGCGGAGGGGAAAATGCTCATTTCCGAAAGGCTCACCCACCGCGCAGCGCTTTGCTGGAGATGCAAAACAGCCCTGATTTTCAGATTGAGCAAGCAATGGTACCTCAAGGCCGGCCCGCTGAAAGACAAGATGATTTCGGAGAATTCGAGGCATGTGAAATGGATGCCCCCTTACGGAAAACTCAAGTTCCACAATTGGCTAGTTGACCGCGAGGACTGGGCGATTTCGCAGCAGCGCTACTGGGGGATTCCGCTTCCAATCTGGATTTGCAGCGGATGCGGGAAATTCGACGTGATTGGGAGCAAGGAAGAGCTAAAGCAAAGGAGCATCGCGAAGCTGAATGATTCCGATTTGACGGATTTGCATCGCCATACCGTCGATAAAATTGCCCTCAAGTGCAAAAGCTGCGGCGCATCAATGGGCCGCGTCAGGGACATTTTGAATGTTTGGTTCGATTCGGGCATCGCACCGTGGGCATCCCTGGGCTACCCCTTCAAAAATAAGGCGCTTTTCGAGAGCATGTTCCCTGCAGATCTCATTACCGAGTCCCAAGACCAGATTCGGGGCTGGTTTGATTCGCTCCTGTTTGCCTCTGTTGGCGTTTTTGGCAAATCCCCATATAAATCAGTTGGCATGATGGGCTGGGTGCTTGACGAGAAGGGCGAAAAGATGAGCAAGAGCATCGGCAATGTGATCCCTGCAATCGAAGGGATACAAAAATTGTCCGCTGATGTGATCCGGATGTATTATTGCTATGAGATAGCACCCTGGGAAGTGCAGAAATTCTCCTACAAAACGGCTGAGGAGGTGCGCAAGGTGTATGCGATCCTGTTCAATACTTATGCATTCTATAAGACTTATTCGGAAGGTGTGCGGGTAGGCGCGTTTTCAAAAATCAGCCTCAGGCCCGAAGACGCCTGGATTATCGCCAAATTGAATATCCTAAAACAGCGCGTGACGGAAGCAATAGATGCCTTTGAATTCCATTCCGCAGGCCGGGCGATGCTAAAATTCCTGGTCGATGATTTCTCCAGGACCTACATCAAGCTGATCCGCGACCGTGTTTCCCTTCCGGAAGCCTCAACTGACAAATTGAATTGCCTTGCCGTGATCAGGCATGTTCTGCTTGAGTACTCGAAATTGCTTGCGCCCATTTCGCCGTTCATTTCCGAGCACCTCTACCAGCAACTGCGCGATATGGCGGACAAGGAATCCGTGCACTATTGCGATTACCCCCAGATAAAGGAGGATGAAGTTGACCTTTCCCTTGTGGCGCGTTTCGAGATGGTAGCCCGGATAACCGAGGCTGCGAATTCACTTAGGCAGGATTTCAAGATGAAGCTTCGGTGGCCCCTGGAAGAATTGATTGTCTATGGGGATGATAAAGTGGCTGATGCGGTTGAATCATTGCAGGAGGTATTGAAACTCTCAAATAATGCGGAAAAAGTGGAGTTCGGCGAGAGCATCGATCACGCCTCGAAGGAATTCGATGGCGGCAGGGTGTTCATTCCCCGGAAGATGTCCGACACGGCAATCCTGCGCTCTGCTGTCAGGGAAATCTCGCGTGCAATCCAAGCTGCAAGGAAGAAAAACAATTTCGTTGTAAGCGACCGGATTGCGATTACCCTTAGTGCCAACAGCCAGCCCCTCCGTGAGTTCCTTTCAACCGCGAAGGATTCTCTTGCCAAGGACGTGGGCGGTTCTTCAATCGAGCTGAAGATGCTGGATTCCGAGCTGCACGGCGACATTGTCCTCGAGGTTGGCCTCTCCGGCCTCAAGGAAGGCATGAAGGCGACTGTCAAATTCTCGAAAGCTTAGGTGTATACTGTGCCTGAAGTAAAGGTGCTTTTGAATTGTTCCAAGCACGAAACCAAGGGGGATGCGGAATTTGCCTCAGCAAACTTCGAAAAATTTTTCGGCAATGAAACCGGAATTTTGTTGATTGAGCCTCCCCTCCATATGTACCGCAATTTTAGGGCAAATGATATCCCAACAAAAAATTTTTTCCAGAATCCCGAACTCCTCGAAAAAATCGCTTCCATCAATGACCGGCCAAAGGGCGACCCGTTTTTAGCGAACTTTTATCGATATTTGGCATCAAAGGTGCGTGGGGGATTTCGGATTCACAATCTCGAAACACCCGATGGAGGAGAGCTGAAGAAGATTACCGAAGGATTTGACAAAAGCATGGAACTGGGTGTTTTATCAAGAAAGCTCTACGAGTCCGGGAAGGCGGAGGAAGCACTCGATAAGTATGTGGAGTCGGTTGACAAGCTTGTGGAGCACAGGGAATTGCGCAGGAAGAATCGCGAACAGAATATGCGGGATTTATTGGCAATCGCCCGCAAGAGGGGCGACAAAGTGGGAATCTGGCAAGGAGCTGCGCATGTGCATGAAAGCACTGAATTGCTTACCCATTTAAGCGGGCGTTTTCCCGAAATCAAATTCAGCCTGAGTGCCTTTCCCTTCTATTTTTCTCCGACCACTATCATCGCTATAGAGCGTTTCAGGCGCAAGGATTTTGTGCCTAGCAGGGAATATTATGCAAAAGCGTTCCTTCAAAATTTTATCTACAGCTACCTCTACAATTCATTCGGGGATAAATTATCGGCAAGGGTTACAAAGAAATTGACCGGCAAATTAGGCTATTCTGATTTCTCCGATTTCTCGGCAAGGCTTGGCAGCGGAAAAAAATTACAAGTACATTACGATTCCAAGAGCGGAAAGGCCGAATTGGTTTTCACGTGATTTCGGATAATCTTCGGGTGCGTGTGCTTCTATTTCATTTAGATTATCCCAAACATCAGCATGAACAGCAATCCCCATGTCAGGGCGGTGATTGCGAGCCAGGCAGTCTCACTCCAAGCCTGCACCTTCTGGCCGTCCAGCGGATAGATTGGGATCATGTTGAACGCGCCCAAAAACGCATTAATGTAAGCGCCGGTGTTCGCGAATTCTGCCATCCCGGGGTTTGCATAGCCTACGGAAAGGAACACTATCGCAAGCACGAAATTAGTTGCAGAGCCTGCGATTGAAATTTTCCCGTTTTGTGCGGAAGTAAGGTGCCTTCCATAAATCACAACAGCTCCCGGAGCTGCAAAAATGAACCTTCCTTCCGTGAATATCGCAAGCCCAAGGGCGATCAGGAGCCCCAATGTCCACGCGCGATAAATTGCATACGCGCCATAATGCTGCGCGACGAATTTGTGCGCTAACTCGTGCAATATGAATCCCAATCCCAAGGTAAGCAGAATGAGCCAAAAATCAGCCCTGAAAATGGAGAATGCGACCGATATTGTCACGACTGAGATTATTATGTGCAGGATTTCCTCCGTCTCGAATCTCATTCTCATCTGCCTTAAACCTCGCTCTCAGTCAGCTTGATTGTTGCCGGCGAGAGCGTGCCCGCGTAGGATGTTATTATGCCCTCCGCACGCTTCCCATTCCACAGCCTCACCCTGATTTTCTTGCCTATCCGGCCATTTTCAGCAGCAGTCACGATATAATTATCAAAAAATGTCTGGAGCACATTGTTGTGCGTTGCCTCCCTCCTCACAATTGCCGCGAGCTGGTCATCCTTCCGAACGCCGCGTATCTGCGGGTACAGATAACCGATAAGCAGCGAAAGCGCGATCACCAGCGCCATCAATTTCCAGAATGAATCGATCAGCGCTCCTGTGACCCCGATTATCGAAAAGCTATAGCCGATAAGTGCAATGATCAGCAAAAATACGAACGTTTTCCCCGCCATGACCATATTCATATTAGCCCCCCGGAAAAATTATTTTGAAATCGAATCAAGCTTGCCCATGTACGGCTTCAATGCCTTCGGAATTGATATGCTGCTATCCTTTTCCTGGCAGTTTTCAAGGATGGCAACCAGCGTCCTTCCAACTGCCACTCCGGACGCATTAAGTGTGTGGGCAAATTTGAATGAATTATCCTTTGCGCGGTATTTTATGTTGGCCCTCCTTGCCTGGAAATCCTCGCAATTGCTGCAAGAGCTGATTTCCCTATATTTTTTCTGCGCAGGCAGCCACACTTCGATGTCATACGTTTTTGTCGATCCGAATCCCAAATCCCCCGTGCACAATTCAATTACCCGATACGGCAGGCCCAATTTTTCAAGCACTTCCTCCGCATCCCTTAGTAATTCCTCATGCTCCTGGTAAGAATTTTCCTGATTTGAAATTTTTACCATCTCCACCTTGTCAAATTGATGCTGGCGAATGATCCCCCTCGTATCCTTCCCATGCGAACCCGCCTCCCTCCTAAAGCAAGGCGTATACGCGCAATATTTTATCGGCAGCTGCTTGTATTCGAGCGCTTCGTTTGCATGCAGGTTGACAAGGGGCACTTCCGCAGTTGGTATTGCATATAGTTCGTCCCTTTCCATCCGATAAAGGTCCTCCTCGAATTTCGGAAGCTGGCCCGAGCCGATCAATGCGCTTGGCCGGACGAATAACGGGGGGGAAATCTCCATATACCCCTGTTTCCGGTGGATTTCCAGCATGAAATTTATCAGCGCCCTCTCCAAAATCGCGCCCCCATTTTTTATCACCGTGAACCTCTCGCCCGCCAATTTTGCGCCCCTTTCAAAATCCAGGATGCCCAGCTCCTCTCCCAATTGGTGGTGGTCCTTTGGCTCGAAATCGAATTTTGGGATTTCCCCGACTGTCCTGACAACTTTATTTTCCGTCTCGTCCTTCCCTAAGGGAACGCTCGAATGCGGAATGTTGGGCATGAGGAGTTCGTATAGCCGCCTCTCGCCCTCGATAACCCTGAGCCTTTCATCAATCTGCTTGATTTTATCCGGGATTTCCTTTGCTTCCTGCATTTTATGTGTCGCGTCCTTCTTTGCCTTCAAAAGCCCGTTGATCTCCTTTGAAATTGAATTCCTCTGCTTACGGAGCTCCTCTGTTTTCTGGAGGTTTCCGCGCCATTCCAGATCCTTTTGTATAAGCTCCTCAAGCGGCGCCTCCACGCGCCTGTTCTTCAATGCTGTTTTCACTGCATCCGGCGACTCCCGGATGATTTTGATGTCTAGCATGGGATATCCACGGAGTAATATTTTTGGAAAGTTTATTAAGTGTGTTATTTGTGTTAAACGTATGCATATTGTGCAAAAAGTGCCGGAGCCAAGGAAGCCCCATGCCGTGGATGAGCTCGACCGCAGGATTATCGATGAGCTGATGCAAAACGCAAGGGATTCCGCAAGGGAAATTTCTAAAAGGCTGAGGATCTCCACCTCCACTTTCCTGCAGCGCCTCCGGAGGCTTGAAAATAAGGGCATCATCAAGGGATACTCGCCCAATCTTGATTTCTCCCAGCTCGGGTACGATTTCATGGGCGTTATCGAGGTCGTGATCCGGAAAGGCTCGCTCATTGATGCGCAGAGGAAAATCGCGGGCATGGCCGGCGTCAGCGCGGTTTACGACCTCACGGGCGGCAGCGATGCGATGGTGCTGGTCAAATGCCGCTCGAGGGTGGAGCTGAGCAAGCTCGTGAAGGCGATCCTGTCGATACCGGAGGTCGAGCGCACCAACACGCATGTGATCCTCAATGTAGTGAAGGAGGATTACCGCCAATTCGTCTAACGGGTTGTGAGGGATCGTGCGCTGAGAATATTACGCTTATCTGATTGGGAAAATCATCTTGGTAATTTGACCGGTATGAGAGGCGATAATTCCAGACTTCCGGGCTCCTTCTGATCCTTTTTTGGTATGCCAATCCGTAAGCGTTCAGCAATTCCGCTGCATGCGGATCCAGTTTTCCGACCATATCCGAGACTCTCCCCTTAGGATGGCCATCGCCTTTGCCAGTAAACCGGAACGTAAACCCCACAATGTCATTGAAGTTCAATTTCTCCCGCTCGGTGGCGATCAACCTGAAACCCGAACGTCCCATATTGCGAATGAATTCCCGCTCAATTTTCATCATTTGCGGCATGCGTGATTACCTGTATACGATAGGATAACTTTAATCCAAAATAACCTAATATTGCCTCGCGAAATATACCCTTATTCCGTCCTTGCCGCAAACAATGCACTTTCCCTTCTCCGGCTTCTCATCCAGCCTTATGCCGCGCACCTTCCCGCCCTTCGTGCACTCCTTCAGGTCGTCCGCGCATTTCCTTCCATCAGGCCCGATGCTGCAGATGAAGATTTTTGCAAAGCCTTTCTGTTCCAGGATGCCCCTCGCCTCCTCCTTCGAATTTGCGGTTTTTATTGCAAAATACAGCTCCGACCTGGATTTTTCCCTAAGCGATTTCAGCATTTCTGAAGCGTTTTTAATTATTGTTTCATGCAATTCGTTTTCCATTACCTTTACCTTTTCCTTCGTGTCCCTCCTGACGAGCGTAACGCTGCCCTCCGCAACCTCCCTCTCGCCCAGTTCAATGCGGAACGGCACCCCCTTCATCTCCCACCAGTTGAATTTGAACCCCGGGGTTTTGTCTGTGAGGTCCAATTCGGCGCGAAAACCGCCCGCTTTCAATTTTTCCCTCAGTTCAATTGCCTTTGCTTTCACTTTCTCCGCGTTCTCCCCCCTCAAAATGGGGACGATAATCACTTGTATCGGTGCGATTGCAAAAGGGAAAATCAGCCCTTTCTGGTCGCCATGCACCGAAATTACTGCGCCCAAAATCCGCCAAATGCCCGGGCCGAAGCATGTGGAATATGGGAATTTCGAGTTGCCTTGCGCATCGGCATATCTTACATCGAATGCCTTCGTGAAATGATCGCCCAGATAATGCGTGCTCCCGAACTGGAACGCCTTCCCGTCCGGCATCAGGCAATCGTATGCGAAAGTTTTTTCCGCTCCTGCAAATTTGTCCCATTGCGGCCTTTCAAACGCCAGGAATTCGATCCCCAAATTGTCGCTGCACACAATTTTTTGCATTTCGTAGTCCTTTCTTGTCTGTTTTAGCGCCTCATCGCTTGTTGCATACAAATTATGCGATTCTATCCAAAGGAATTCGGACCCCCTAAGGAACGGGTTTGTTTCCTTCTCGGCGCGGAATACAGAGCAGCTTTGGTACAGTTTCAAGGGCAGCTGGTTGAAGCTTTCTATCCATAAGTTGTACATCTGGTAAAACGCGGTCTCGCTTGTTGGCCGAAGCGCAAGTTTCCTCTCCAGCTTCTCCCCGCCCTTTTCCGTCACCCAGAACACTTCCGGCGCGAATCCTTCCACGTGCTCCTTCTCCTTCAGGAAGTTCTCCTCAGGTATCAATGTGGGGAAAATCACAGGCAAATGCCCGTCCTCTTCCAGCTCTTTTTCGAAAATCCGATAGATGTGCCTGAATGCGATCGCGCTCCACGGCCGGTGCACCAAAAAACCCTTGATGTTATACCTGATGTCCGCAAGTTCGGAGGCATAAATCACGGTGTTGTACCATTCTGAAAAATTGCGCTTCTTGTCAATATTGAATTCGCGTTGTTTCATCTCGACCATATTATTGTCACTCCTTCTTTGGCGCGGAGCCATCGCACCTTTCTTGGAAGAAAGGGGCAAGGCGTTGTTTCATTTCCACCATATTTGTATCAGCTCATCGGAAAATGTACGCATTAGTCATTTAATTAGGTTTTCGAAAGGGAAAAACTGAATTATTACGGCACTTTTATGCCCAATAATTGCAATATCACGAGCAGCGCAACCCCGAACAAGCCCAGAACCGCAACAATCAGGAAAGAAATTAATGTTATGGGTATTTTCACGTTGAAAAAGCTCAGCACGACGAGCGCGACTATCCCTAAAATCGAATTAATTATCATTTTCTTTAAAATCATCAGTACTGCAATCGCGAGAATCACAAAGACGATTGCAATTATGACCATTTCGGTTGTTCCAAGCCCCATGCTGATTTCCTTGGAGGCCGCCAGCAGAATACTCATTTTTTCTTCACCTTCTTCTTAACTGGTGTTGGGATCCTGATGTAGAAGACGCCATGCTCTGATTTGATTACAAGCGGGTTGCCCGACATTAGCGATTGCAAATCCAGCTCATACCTTCCCTTTTCCACTATTGTAATGTTTTCTACTGGTTTTTCCACGGGAGCTGCCTGAGCATTTGCCTTTCCCTCGAGTTTCGTATCCAATATTTCGGATGCCTCCTGCATGATTTCCGTCCGTTCCTTTGCCTCATCCGTTTCCTTCTCGATTTTTTCCATTTCCGACCATTTTATCGGCTTTGACATCTCGCCAAGGTCAATTCGAACCGGCGATGGCGCCCTTTCAATTGAAATGGGCGCAATTTCGGCAATCTGTTCAAGCTGCTCGCGGTTTTCGGCAATCATGCTCTTGCTTTCCCTTTCAAGGATGTCCATCTGCTCCTTCAAGGTGATCTGGTCGGGCTTGATGAACATGAATATTCTTGACCCGCATCCGCAGCCCTTGAAAAGCTCCTCCGCGCCGCTACCATACATCAGCCCGCAGCGAACGCACTTGTGTGGCATCAGAACACCTTATCTATACGCGCGTAGAATATTATTAAAGTTGCGTCTATGTAAAATTGTGTTATATTTGCCTCCGTAGCTCAGTAGCAGAG
>JAZDKC010000055.1:0-3313 GCA_043803465.1 Microcaldota archaeon | reverse complement strand
GGGTTCGTCAAGCAGCAAAGTATATATATTACCAAAGGCTAGAGTTCAGTATGGAGCAATTGAAGGTGAAAATAGCGGGAGAGATAGCGCTATCCTCCGACCCGGGAAGCACCATGAAGAAATGGAGGGAAGTGTTCAACGTGCAGCAGACGGAACTTTCCCAATATCTGAAAATTTCACCTTCCACCATAAGCGATTATGAGAGCAATAGGAGGAAATCGCCGGGAATAGGCGTGATTAAGAGGCTGGTGGATGCGTTATTTTCCCTCGACCAGCAAAGGGGAGGAAGCACCATAAAGAAATTCAGGGAAGCGGATGAGAGCGGAAGGGGGCTTTACGAAGCGATCGAGTTCATCAAGCCCGTGGGCGCAAAGGAGTTTGCAAAATTGATCGAGGCGAAGGTGGTTGCGAACGGCGACAAGCTGGAGAGCCGCAGCATTTACGGCTGCACGATCCTCGATTCGGTCAGGGTCATATTGGAGTTGCCGTACGAATCGTTCATCAAGATCTACTCTACAACCTCGGAAAGGGCACTGATATTCACGCACGTTTCAACAGGGAGGAGCCCCATGATTGCGGTAAGGGTGACGCCGATAAAGCCGTCCATAATAATCCTGCATGGGCTGGAGGAGGTGGACAAGCTCGCGGTAAAAATTGCGGAAACCGAGGGGATACCGCTTTTGCAAACGAAACTTAGCATCGAGGAAATAAAGAAAAAGGCGAAGGACATCTCTTATTAGGGGAATTGCATGAACTTTCCTACAATAGCGGCAATTGTCGTGCTAGTATTGGCATTTGCCGGGACGTATGCGATGAGCATTGATTTCGCAACGGGAAAGGCAAAGGCGGATTCCGGAATCATCAACCCGCCGTATGCCTTCGTGCCAGGTGAACTCATATCCACACTCAACGCATATTTCTTCGTGTTTGTTTTTTCACTGCTTTTCTTCGGGTATTCCGCACCCATAGCAACCGGAATCGAGGGAGCCAAGTATGCATCGATGCTTTCGCATGGGGTTATTGGGATTTTTGACCTGATTTTTATCATACCCCAGTTGCTGGGCGCATATTCTGCGGTGCTGTTGGGGCAGGGGGTAGTGGATGATATTGAGGGAAAGAGCATTTTTGAGAATTGGAACAGGGCGCTAAGGTTCTTTTTGGTGGGGTTGGGGCTGATGATTTTCCTGTTTTTTGTGCGGAGCGCTCTGACCGGTTCAGTCCTCAAATGATGGAATCGATAGCCAGCAGAATTCATTGGGCTTTGCGGCATCTACCTGATTGGTTGTGTCCGGGTCTACGAACTTCACCATCAGGTGATTGCTGCCGCCGAGTCTGTTGATATATGCGCAGTAGGTTGATGGATTATTTTCGGGGCATGCTCTCGGCGTTATTCCGAATGCTTCGGTGTATTCGGCATTTTGGGGATCATTCATAATGTCGGCGCATTTAACGAATGTTTGGGAGTTGATTTGGATTTGGGTTTCCAGATTTGCGGGGGCTTGTGCTTCCTGGCAGGCCCTTTCAAGCACCCCGCCCGCACCCAGGAAAATTTGACCAAATCCTTTTTCAGCCAAATCCAAATCCGAATATGAACCGTCGTCAAAGGTGCCGTAAGTTGTGGAGAAGTGTGGGTAGGTGAGAGATTTGCAGCCGCTTGTTCCGCCAGTGCAGCTGCCTTCGATTATGCCGCGACGCGCGCCTATTTCACCTCCGACATTCAGCTTGTCATCGCGGCCGTTCGGGCCGTATGCGAGGTAATGGTTCGCCCGGAGAGCTGCATCCAAATATTTGAAAAGCGGGTAGCTTATGGGGGCATTGTAATCCAGGTCTGTAATTGCGCCGGCACGGATGCGGTTCCCTGCAGAATCCGACGCATAAACCCTTGGGAACCTCGAAAATACTAGGTCATTTTGAACGGAAACCCGCACGAAAAATTGGCCGCCATCTTCGCAGCCGGGAACGACTTGCAGGCAGTTGCCGCTTGCATCAAAACTGGAGCAGCATTGGAAGGCGCCTGTTTCGGAATAATTCTTGCAATCTATTTCCACGCCCGAAATTAGTTTTTCGCAGAGGTCGGTGCCATCGTCTATGGATAGATCATTATAGCCGATGAGGTTGAGGAAAGCCTCGGTATTGGAGGCAGTGAGGTTGACGCCTTCAAAACTCCGCTGGTCGGCGATGATTGTCGCCCACGTGGCAATGCCGAAGAGGTAATCCGCTTTTTTTGAGCAAACCACTGTCTTTACCAGGCTTGAGGCGCGGTCGCAGAGGAAGCGTTTTTCCTCGTTTTCATCAAGAATGCCGTTGCCGTCGTCATATTTCTCAATGATTTTTGCATCCACTACCGGATCGAGGCTTCTTTGCGTGCTTATTGGAGCGAAATTGAACCAGCATTGGGAGGTGAGCCCGTATTCTATGTTCCGTTGGAGGCCGATGTTGAAAACCGAACCCATATCCGTGCGGTAGATTTCAACAAGCGACACGAGCCGGTTATGGTAGGCTCCGCTCACTGTTTCCGCTACCGCGGCCGTTTCGGAGGAATTGAAATTGATTATTACGAGGATGCTGACTAGGAAAACTAACGTCCCGAGGAGTGGTGCGGCGATGAATGCTTTTGTGCGCATACGCGGATTAGGGGGAGGCAGGATAAAAGGGTTTTGAATTTTGCTGCAGCTGTGGGTTTTGCAACAAGCGTTCTTTAACCTTTTTGATCATAATCAATCCTTTCAACGCAAAGGGCGGGCCCGTAGTCGAGTGGTTAAGACGTCGCTCTTACACAGCGAAGACCGGGAGTCCGATTCTCCCCGGGCCCATTCCGGTGTCCGGTATTCGATGTTCTGTATTCGGTTAAGTACGCAGTTCCATGCCTAGTTTGTTTTTCCGGCCTGCCGACGAAAACGTATTAATAGCCGGCGCACCTTGCCTTCCTTCATGCCCGCCTCCCGCCGCGCCTTCATCGCCGCTCCCCTCGTCGGCACCATGATATTCCTCGTCTGCCTCCTCCTCGTGGCGTCGATGTCCCGCAACGAGTCGTCGCGCGTCAACGAGGTAGTCAGCCGCGCCTACCACAACCGCCTGGCCTCGGTAGTCGAAATCTACCGCAGCGACCTCGGCTCCAACTTCAACACAGGCCTCCAGCGCATCATCGAATTCGGCCTGACCTCGCAGTGCTGGTTCAACTTCGTGAACCTGAAGACCGAGCGAAAAGTCGTTCCCACCGGCATACAAACCGATTTTGAGGCGGTAGCGAGCGCCTACTCCGCCCTGAGCATTACCGCCGATGAAGCGGAAGCGGCGCAAACCGCTTTCGACC
>JAZDKC010000054.1:0-10000 GCA_043803465.1 Microcaldota archaeon | reverse complement strand
ATACGGGAAGAAGGTGGTTTACACCGGCGACACCCTCCCGACCGCCTCCATACACAAAGCCTCAAAGGAAGTCGACCTTCTCATTCACGATGCAACCTTCCTGGATGCGCAGAAGGAAAGCGCGAAGGAGAAATTCCATGCAACCGTGAAGGAAGCTGCTGAAACCGCGAAGAAAGCAGGCGTGAAAAAACTCGTCCTGACGCATTTCAGCAACCGGTATGACAACCTCGAGCTCCTGCTGAAGGAGGCGAAGGCGATTTTTGAGAATTCGGATGTAGCGAGGCCGGGGCTGGAAATTCTCGTATAACTCCTTTTTTACCAACGAACGCAACACTTTAAATATTAGTTTTACCTCTGGTTTAACATCAACCCATAACTGAGGTAGATCTAATGGATCTTCAGAGCCGTTTCTTCGTTGCCGCCATATTGCTGTTCTCGATTTTTGCCGTTCTCGCAAGCGCCGACCCATACTACGATTTCTACGGCTTCACCGGTTTGGCAATATATTCCGAAACTGCATCGCAGACAACGGACCGCGACTCTGATTTTGAATTGCCAACTGCTACCCCTTCCCTCTGGCCGTCCCCCTCACCTACGAACCAGACAAATGCCACCGGAAAAATTTGGGGCTACACGGCCCCTTCCGGCGCAATGATGTACTTGGATGGAAATTATGTCGGGCATACCAATGTGATGGTAAATAATGTACGGCAAGGCCCTCATGTTGTTTCATTCTACCTTGCCGGTTACCAAAGCTACACGCAGGAGTTTTACCTCACAGCCAATACGGTTTATTCCGTTGTAAAATATTTGGAGCCGCTGAACGCAACTCCATCTCCGAGCCCAACAATCCCTGCCAATGGTTCCATTTATGTCACTTCAATTCCTTCGGATGCATGGGTTATGCTTGATAATTATCGTCTTGCCAAAACCCCTGAACTTTTTCAAAATGTCGTTCCGGGCACGCACACCTTAGACTTTTCATCAAATACTGGCTACGATAGGTATATTACAACAGTCAATGTTCAGCCGGGAGTTACTACTTTTATCAATGTGACCCTTATCGAGAACAATACTCTTGGTTCGTTATACTTAGTTACAATCCCTTCAGGAGCATCTGTTCAGGTTGATCTTCAGGCTACGCCCATATACCATACCCCCGCATTAATTTCTGGCTTAAAAAAGGGTATACATCAACTGATGGTTTGGAAAACCGGCTATCCCTTTTACCTTACCTCTGTATTCATCACCGGCAACTTCACTGTAAATAAAACCATAGTAATGACACCTACTGACGCTAGCCCTTCGCCTTCCCCATCCCCATCGCCAACAATCAGCCCAACTTCGATAATACTCCACCGGACCACGAGGGATTGCGCGACTGACCAGATTGTGAAGGCGGAAGAGGTTTTTCCCGTCGGCCCCGGAACCGGATATTACAATTACCGGTGCTACAGCCGGAAGCAGGAGCAATGCTATAATGACGGCACATTCGACAAATATTACGATGAATGGTGCGAATACTTCTATCCTTCAGTTTCTCCCTCTGTTTTCCCATCGCCCTCCCCTTCGGCTTCACCTTCTATATATCCTTCCCCCTCCGTTTCCCCTTCCCCCACGCCTTATCCGAACGCTTATGAGATGAGAACATACGTCAATGACGACCTCGACCACTATGTAGACAGCGCCCGGTTTACTTTTGAATCCTCCCGCTTCAGCTCGACGAACACGTCGTTCAATAGTACTTCCGGACCCAAACAGGTTACTCCTTACATGACGTCGGTTTTGGCGCCCGCTGCGGGGATGCCTTTCGACGGCAGGATCATTTACCCTGCAGGGGCCACATATACCATTGAAAACCAGAACGCCTACCTGTTCGCTTACACTGCATACGATGAGACCGCAAAAGTACTGCAGGCCAAATACGCCAAGACGGGTTACGAGGCAGTATTCTCGGACCCGATTCCCCTCTGCTTCGATACTACGAAGAATGCGACCGATTGCAAAAACACCAGCAACATGCTAAAGAATGCCCAAGTTTCCATCACTTTCCTAGGATCGAGGTTCGCGGTCGTCGACTATTATGCATATTCCGGCAAATTGCAGTCACTTGTCTTGGGCAAGGATCCTTCTCGAATCAGTCTTTTCATGGGAGAGCCATTTACAACTTCCGATATGAAATACGTAATCCGCATTACCGGTTATAACGAATCAAATGTGACCGAGTTTGAAATAAAAGATAGGTCAAACCAATTAGTAGGGAAACTATACTTGAGAACCGGCGAATATGGATACCTGCCTGGAGCAAATGACCTAGGCATCCGCCTGAACAATGTTTTCTCGTACGCGTATAACCGTAGCGTAAACGGCTTCGATATCAGCGTTTACCAGAAAGTAATAATGCTATGGCAGAACACAAACTTGGGCCCTTATTCTTATGACTATATGAATTGGAAGACAAATATCGTCAGCAGCAAGGTGGGCAACTCCGAGGCAATCTCAAAAATCCAGCTCTACAACGACATCGACCAAGTCTACAAGACGCCGGTTACCCAGACTCTCGTTGCAGGCGAATCCATTGACATCATACATGGTGAAGCCGGTTACAAGTTCAACTTCCTGGGGCTAGAAACTGTTGATTATGACACACTGACATTCTCAATTTTGAAGGGATATACTCTAAACCTCGATTATGGCGGGCCTGTTACTGGCAACATTCTTTCCATTACTTCGGGCATTTCCAATGCATTCCAATTCGGAAGCAGGAGTGTTAACGACGTATATGTGGTACTCGAGCCCGCGGATGGTAACTCGGTATACGGCCAGGTATTTTATATAAATGCATATGGGCAATACACGAATGCCTCCGTAACTAATCGGCGAGTTGACTATCATTATTCGCCGGATGAGTATTCGGCAATTGTTTTCAACAAAACCCTTGTTTACGGCCCGAGTCCGATCGGAATCATCATACCTGAATTGACCGAGGACAACAGTGGCACAGTGGCGTACTATTTCAATCGCCTCCACCTAAACCTGCTCTATGATCCGGCACTCGACCAATTTGTCAACTCGCCCGGCTCAACAATTGTTGACAAGATAGGTTACAGCAACCGGATGAACATGGAATTTGCGACAAAGGAAATGGGCTTTATCTCCTACCGGGGCTCCATCTCCACTGGAATCAGCCCGACAACCGCAACAATCTCATATGCAAGAAATATTGCGCATGCGCGCTACACTTTGACCCGCGGTCTGGCAGTTGCGCCTCCGGTTGCACCACTCCAACCTGCAGGTGCAGTTGAACCAGCAATTGTAGGCACTCCGGCCGTTGTTGGGAATGCGCAAGTGGCACCTGATTCCGGCATTGCAACTTCCTCAGGTTCAGAGACAGGCATTAACGCCATTGCCATAGAAGAAACCGGCCAACCTGCAGCAGAATCGCTCTGCACGGACTCGGATGGCGGCAGGGCTTTCAGCCGCAGGGGCATACTTACCTACGGCACCCAGTCATTCACGGATACCTGCATCGGCCAGCTGGTCACGGAATATTATTGCGAAGGCCAATCTGTTGGAAGCGAGATGTATCGCTGCCCCGGTGAATGCAGCAACGGGATGTGCATCGCCTCACAGCCATCGGACCCGATCTCAGCAGGGATAAGGTCGTTCAGCGAATTCCTGCGCAGATTGATCGGTTGAGCTGCCCTCCTGTCTTGAGGCCGGGCCTTCCAAAACCGAATCCTTTTATATTTCATAAGGCTTAAAGGGAAAGGGACGGACATATTACGAATGGCAATTTTTATGAAAAAAACCGCTACATCATTCAAGCTCGAAAAGGTCACCGGGAAGGAAGTGAAGGACTTTGACGGCTACGTCTACAACATCACCACCGATACTGGCAATTTGGTTGCAAACAACGTGCTGGTGCATAACTCCGGCGGGTTGGGAACCCCTCCCCATCTGCGCATTGAAGCTGGTGCAATTCACAAGGCGCACAAGGGCGTGCTTTACATTGATGAGATCTCCACTTTGAGGCCGAAGGCGCAGCAGGAGCTCCTTACTGCAATTCAGGAGAAAAAATTCCCAATTACCGGGCAGAGCGAGCTATCCTCAGGTGCGCAGGTGAAGAGCGAGGCAGTCCCGTGCGATTTCGTATTGATTGCAGCAGGCAATTACCAGGACGTAAGGAGCATGCATCCCGCATTGCGCTCCAGAATCAGGGGATACGGGTATGAAGTGTATATGGATGAGACAATGCCCGACACGCTTCCAAATCAGCTCAAATTGGTGCAATTCATCGCGCAGGAAGTGAAGAAAGACGGCAAAATACCGCATTTCGACCAGAGCGGAATACAGGAAATAATTTATGAGGCAAGGAAGCGTGCAGGCAGGAAGAACCGGCTCACCTTGAGATTGAGGGAGCTCGGCGGATTGGTGCGCGCAGCAGGTGATTTCGCAAGGGAAACCGGGGGGAAATCCGTAACTTCCGAGCATGTTAAAATGGCAAAGCGGCTTGCGCGCACTTTGGAGCAGCAGATGTCGCAGCAATTCATAGATGTGAAAAAGGATTACCGCGTTTTCGTTGCGGAAGGCTTTGCAGTAGGCCGGGTAAACGGATTGGCTGTTATGGGCGATTCCGGAATTGTGCTCCCGATTGTTGCTGAAGTCGCGCCTGCAGCAAGCAAGCTTGAGGGCAAAATCATTGCAACCGGAAAATTGGGCGATATAGCAAAGGAGGCTGTTGAGAACATTTCCGCATTGATAAAGAAGCATATAGGCAAGGATACCTCGAATTTCGACATCCACGTCCAGTTCCTCCAAACATATGAGGGAGTGGAGGGCGATTCCGCAAGTGTTTCAGTTGCAACAGCAGTTTTATCCGCGCTCGAAGGAGTGCCAATAAGGCAGGCCGTAGCAATGACCGGCTCATTATCCGTAAGGGGAGAGGTGCTTCCCATAGGGGGAGTGACGCAGAAGGTTGAGGCCGCAATTGAGGCGGGCATTTCCGAAGTTATAATCCCCAAATCCAATTTGGGCGACCTAGTTTTGGAAAAGGAGCAGCTCAAGAAGGTAAAAATCTTCACCGCTGAAAACTGGGCGGACGTGATGAACCATGCGTTCCAGGAAAGCCCCAAAAAAGCCATACTTATCCGCAAGATCAGGAGGGAGCTGATCGCGATCCATAACATGAAAAAATAACCAATGAAAGCTGCTATTGTTGCGTCCCTCATCAGAAAGCTATTTTAACCGCCAAAGCATAACCCGCTTATGCGCTACCTGCTCTCTTCCTTCGTATCGGTGGGGCTGCTTTTTGCGATGCTTCTCCTGCCCCTGCACATGCTGCTCTCCTTTTTCGAGATTCCGGGCATTATCTCCATTTTCCTCGTGCTTCTCCTGATTTTCCTCTTCTGGTGGTTCTCCGGCACCCTTTATGACTATTTTTTCGAGTGGCGTTACCGCGCTGACTGGATTTCCTACCGCGACCTTGATGAAAGGCATTCCGCATTCTCGATTTACCTGAGGGAAACTCTTCATAAGCATGATCTGTCCCTGAAAAAAATCTACCTCGTTGATGATGATAGGCCAATAGCAATCACCTACGGCCCCGGAAAGGGCGGCATCCGCCTGCTGTTGAGCACCGGCTTGTTCCGCTACCTGGACGAGAAGGAGCAGCAGGCGGTAATTGCGCATGAGATCGGGCACATGCATTACGGCGATTTTTCAATACTCTCGGCCGCATATGTTCCGGCATTCCTGCTCTACGAAATATCTCACGTTCTCTGGCGCAACGAGAAAAAGCATAATCCCCTTGCGTTCATCGGCTTCCTCGCATACCTCGGCCACATGCTGCTTTCCATTCCCGTGCTCCTCCAGAGCCGCATCAGGGAATATTTTGCGGATGAATTCGCATCCGAAATCTCCAACCCGAATTCGCTCGGCATTGCGCTCTCCAAAATCTCCCTTGCATACATTTCAGAAGGCGGGAAGAAAAAATCAATAAATCTGATGGAAGTGATCCGGCCATTTGCCATACTCGATTACAAGATGTGCCGCAACCTTGCGCTTGCGTACCTTTACAAGAAGCAGAACGGCAGCTGGCTTATGGTTGAGGACATTGTGATCCAGGATTTGTACAACCCCTGGCCCGCATTCTATGAGATTACAACTAGCCATCCCCTTGTTGGGAAAAGGCTTGTTGCTTTATGTGTGAAGGCGCAGATGCAGCAGCTAACGCCCTTCCTCGATGTTGAGAGGATGTATGCTTCCGAAATCACCCAGAGCATTTCCCGGCTGAATTTCATGGAGGACTTCCTTGTTTATGCAATTGCGCGTTTCTCTCCCCTGCTTATTGCGCTCATGCTCCTTGCGGGCTACTTTTCGCACAAATTGCTCACTTTGGGGGTAATCATTGTGCTTTATGGGCTGGGGATTTTGCTGCTTTCCCTTTACTCCCTCTCCTACAGGAATTTCCGGAATGAGTTAGTGAAGAACCAGCTGGAGGACAAGTACGTTTCCCCGATTAAGGGCCGCCCACTCACTTTGGAGGGGGTGATACGCGAAAAAAGCTCCTTGGGTTTGGATCTTCCGGAAGAAGTGATATTCGCAGACCATTCCGGTGATCTTTTCATCGGAGCGCGCAGCCTATCTCCCCTGATTTTCTCTCCCTATCTCTCTACCAGCAAACTGATGAAGCTCAAGGACCAGCCCGTGAAAGTGAAGGGGTGGTTCCTCCGCGGCCGCTACCCGAAATTGATTATAGAGGAAGTGATTTCGAAGCACGAGCGCATCAAGGGCCGCCAGCGGATGTTCGACATCGGGCTTGCCTGCTTAACCATTGCCGGAGGATTGATAATCATTATTGTTGCGTGACGCAGGGCTGAATTCTTAACTGTGGCTTCTTGTAAGTTGTTTGTGAAACCGAGATGATTTTTTTACGAAATCCATGCAAACGTTTATAATATTCAACATTATTTATAACTCGGGCAAAGGGGGGTAATGCTGGTACAATTACGAGTTCAGCTTACGGCTATTTTCCTATGCATTTTCCTAGCAATTATTGTCTCAGTAGAAGCGGGAGCACCCCTATCCATATTCCAATCCCAAAACGGCATCCAACAGCCCCCAGATCAAAAACAGGATGACTCGTATAAAACAGCGCTATTCACCGGCGCCTTCACATACGATTACCCGATCACCGTTCCGCCCGGAACTGATGGCCTTGCCCCTTCCATATTCCTGTTTTTCAATTCACAAAAAACAAATTCGCTCCCCACCCTGACAGGCTCCGGTTGGGACCTTTCCCAAAGCTACATTGAAAGGAACATCAATTACACGCTCAATAACCAATCGGATGACTCCTTCAAACTGGTGCTCGATGGCAATGAGTACGAGCTTGTTTACTCTGCAGCGGATCTGCTTTATCGCACCAAAATCGAAACTTATATGCGCATCGAGCGCCTATCCTGCACCAGCAATGAAAAGGGGAAGTATTGGCAAGTCAACACCAAGGATGGAAAAACGCTTGTTTTCGGCTCAAAAAATTATTCTGAATCCATCCCCCATACAAATTTATTTGCCTTCCGCTGGTACTTAGATTCGATTACCGATTTGCATGGAAATTCAATAAATTACAGCTATTCTGAAAATCCAAACGCCAACGAGACTGGGATCACCTACCCGGTTTCCATTAAATACAATTCCGACCAGCAGAGGGAAATATTATTCACTTATGAAGCCCGGAATGATATCTGGAGCAATTTTGACGCAGCCAACGAGGTGCGGATCGCAGGAAGATTGAAAGAAATTCAGGTCGAGCAATACGGATCCCTTGTGCGGAAATATGTCCTTAACTATACGAGTATGTATTCCAACCCGCGAAGTTTCCTGAATTCAATAACGGAATTTGGCTCGGATGGCTCTGCCCTTCCGCCCGCCGCTTTCCAGTACGTTGAATCAATCCCTTACTGGACGCGCGACTACAACTTTGACTTTCCAAACTGGCCTTTCATTAAGGACGGGGTGGGTGACACCGGCCTTAGGGCGATGGATGTCAATGGAGACGGCCTTACCGATATGGTTTGGGCTTCATTCGATGCCAATAACCAATGGAACGCCTATGGGGCCGCAATAAACAATGGATCCGCCTGGGTTGTTGGCCAAACTTGGGGTGCACCTGCCCATTTCGCAAAAAATGGCCAGGATTCCGGCCTGAGGGCAGTTGATGTCAATGGCGATGGATTGATGGATTTTGTTTTTGCTTCATATGATGCAAGTGGCCAGTGGAATGCACGGGCTACTTACATAAATAACGGTACCGGCTGGGCGCATGATGCGGTATGGGATCCCCCATTCGCGTTCGTAAGGGATGGTGCCGACCTTGGGCTACGTATTTTTGATGTCAATGGAGACGGTTTGGCTGATTTAATTCTGGGGCGGCTTGATTCAAGCAATAACTGGGAAGCAAGGGGAACCCTCATCAATAACGGTACCGGCTGGGCGCATGATGCGGTATGGGATCCCCCATGGGCCTTTGTAAAGGTGGGGATGGGCGACACGGGCACAAGGGCTTTCGACATTAATGGAGATGGATTGGTGGATTTTGCTGCTGGTAGATTGGATTCCAGCAACGAATGGATCGCGAGGGCAATTCTGATTAACAACGGTACAGGATGGTTCAGGGATTACAATTGGGATGTTCCTTGGGCTTTCGTGAAGGAAGGTGATGGCGATCAGGGAATACGGATGATGGACCTTAACGGCGATGAGCTAATCGACCTAGTTGCAGGACGATATAATGTAAACAATGAGTGGATAGCAAGGGCGACACTAATCAACAACGGCACCGGATGGGTTAGGGATTATTCGTGGGATCCGCCGTGGCCCTTCGTGAAAGACGGCTACGGCGACCTTGGAGTGCGCGATTTCGATGCGGATGGTGATGGCGTATCAGATTTACGAGCCTTCAGGATCGATGCAAACAATGAAATCATTTCAAGAGCAACCATAGTCTCCAATTCCAAGAACGCATTCCTCATGGAAAAGGTAAAAAACGGCATTGGCGGCGAAATAACCCTTAATTACACCCAATCCACTTTCCTAAACAATTCGGGAAATCGTTCCATCTCCAATCTGCCCTTCAACCTTTGGGTTGTTTCTTCCATTAGTGAATATGACGGAATTAATGCCTCCTTCAACTCCACGACCCTTTACAACTACTCTGGCGGTCTTTGGAAGAATCAGGAGAAGGATTTCCGAGGCTTCGCAGTCGCAAACATAACTCTTCCAGACGGAACCCGTGAAACCCATTTATTCCACCAAGATGAGGGCAACAAGGGGCTGGAGTACAAAACGGAAATTTTCGATGCATCCCTCAAACCCTATTCCAAATCGGAATACAACTTTACAACAATTAAGAACAACTCCATATATTCCACCCTCCTTTCCGATGAGCGCTCCTTCACGTTTGACGGCTCGAACTCCACTCCCCGCATAACCAATACCACCTACTCCTACGATAATTACGGCAACCTCATCCTCCGCTCTTCCCTTGGTGAAAACGGCATTTCCGGTGATGAGCGCTACGAGCATTACCAATACGCCTACAACACTTCCGCCTGGATACTCAACAAGCCAATCTCCTACAACCTAACGGATTCAAGCAACCATCTTTTCCGCCAGTCATTCTACTATTATGACAATCTCCCCTACAATTCTCCCCCAATAAAGGGGCTACTCACAAAGGAAGAAGCTGTTTTAACCGGTGGAGCCAACCCCATTACCACCTATTCTTATGATTCATTCGGCAACCTCATCAACACAACCGACCCCCTCAACCACACCGCCCAATTCATTTACAACATAACCGACCGCACATTCACCTTCCCCGAAAAGACCATCAATTCGCTCAACCAAACCACCATTTCCCTCTACGATTTAGGGACCGGCAACCTCCTCTCAACAACCGACTCCAATGGCATCATAACCAATTACACTTACGATA
>JAZDKC010000053.1:0-16111 GCA_043803465.1 Microcaldota archaeon | reverse complement strand
CAGCATTCTGATCAAGCAGCCTGCTGCGAGCGAAGAGATGCTCCTGTTGAATCTCATCGCGGGATTGTAGAACACCGGCAGATGGAACGGATCCCTGAATGCCGCTTCCGGCACCTGCAGCTGCGCTTTGCCTTCGGTGATATTCACTAGTTTCAATGCCATTTGATCACTGACTCTTTTGCTTCTTCCCTGCCTTGAGCTAAGGTTTTGGTACCTCTAATTCCCAGTTTACGGTGCTTCTCTCACAATACTTAAGGGCTTCGACTCGGTCAGGGTACATGTGGGCTTCGACTCGGTCACAATACATGTGGCGCCCATCTCATTCAGCGCATTGGCAGGCGCGGCTGCTTGGCTCGCATCCGGGAATTCGAATTCGTAATTCCCCCAATCCGTTTTTGGGACCTGCCCCTTCGTTGCATCTTCCGCCTTTCCGCCGGAAGGCGATTTAAGGGATTTCATTTCCGTGAATACGCTGCAGGAGGCCGCAAGGCCCATCAGCTTATAATCGCCGGGCTTTGCAAGGGCCATCGTCCATAGCAGCTGGCAGGTGTTGAAATCGCCCACAACCAGGCTGCTTACCCCCTGTGCGAGCGCATTCACATAGACTGCCTGTTCGGGGTACTTGTAGGTTGCATAATACGCGCCGGTAACAACCGTTGTTCCGATCACATCCGGGATGCAGCCCTTTGTTATGCCTATGTGGATCACTCCATAGAGCTGATTTGAGAACGGGAAATTGTGCACGTAGCTTGCCTTCGGACCGCATAATGGTTTGCATATTGGTACTATGGGTGTACCCGGGTTAACCGGCAAACATTGGAGCGATGTCATTCTAGGGAAAGGGATAACCGCCGGAATGTCGTAATTGACCGGAGAAGAGCCGACGGTGCAGTATGGCGAGGTCATGGCGTTGCATTGTGAATAGCAAACTGGATCCGATCCCGATTCGCATTCTGCGGGGCAGCTCTCACGGCATGGCCCGGGGCAAACCATTTGTGGCGGGCAATACTCCGCACAGCATGCTTGGACGCAACCTTCAAATTCAGCAACAACTTGCGCCTCTACGCTTGTGTGGCATTGTATTCCCTTCAGGATCGCAGTAACAAACAGGCTCGGCACCGGTATTGGGAAGAGCTGGCGTTTAGTTGCAACCTGCTCCTGCGATGCAAGCGAGCTCTCCGGTTCGTTCTGGACGCAGCTGCCCTTCCCTCTCAGGTAATTGCACAGCGGCAGATAATCGCCAGGAGAGCTGTAGCCGTGGGTGTCAGTTGCCTTCATCTCAGGAAGCATTCCGTTTGATGCGCATTGCTCTTCGGGGGTGAGGTATGCGAATTTGTAAAGCCGAGCAATCCTCGCCGTGTATTTCCAGCTTTTCCCATCCGGCGTTGACGCCTGCACGATGTAGATTTTCGGATTTTCGTCCTTGCAGCCGTAGCTTGAAGGCGCATCCTCGGCGTTGATGCCGGAGGGCAGGTCCGCTTTCTCCACGAGCCTCATTACTGTTGCGAATGTGAACGGCCGCTTGAGCACTTCCGACTGTATGAAATTATTCTGCCTCCTGAAAATGGTCGCGTCCGCAACCTGCTTTGCGGCATCCTTGAATTTCAAAAACGCCTGCTGCGCCGCCTCAGGTGTGCACCATTGCGACGCACAGCATCCGTAATCCGAGCAGCCGTTCGTCCTTCCGCCCTGGTTGTCGATTTCCGGGAAATATGTCTCCGACCGCTCGTAGCTTATTTGGTCCACGGCCTCGTCGCCCTTCCGCAATTGCAACACCCCTGCGCCGCTCCATGCATAGCTGTACGCATCCGCATAACTGAAATCGAGGTTCACGTCCTCCATCGCGTATTTCGCCGGAACCTGCTTCTGGTTCAGGACATGGAAGAGCTTCGAGGCGCTTCCGGTTACCGAGCGCGGCTGGAACTGCACCGCCTTTATGTTGATCTTCTTGAATGCGACCTTGATTGGAATCTCAATTGGGTCCACTCCGCTGCAGACAACTTTCAATTTCGCGCTGGCATCCCCTTCGGCATTATCCCCGACGGATTCCAACGGGCACGCACTGCTGATCTCATTCCCCCTGAAAATCAGGTTGCCGCCATCGACCGCGTAGCATGCCTTGTTTTTTGGGGAGATTATTTCGTATAATGGCTCGCAGGATCCCCCGATATTCGTGAACTTCAGCGGAACCGCATCAACGGGCACGACCTGGTCGATCTGCATCTTGATTGATGCGGGGCCGTCCAATTTCCCATTCCGCAATGTAATCTCGCCTTCTGAAGTGAAATCGGTGCCCGCCTCGATAACGCAGCTATCGCGGCATTCGCCGTCGTTGCAATAGCTCATTCCGTCCTCGCAGGCCGGCTCCTCCGGCGTTTCCTCCTGCGGGTCGTTCTGGTCCGCATAATAATCTCCAATGCAGATCAATTCGCACTGCCCGCCGCCGCAATCCTTCAAGCCGTTCTCGCAGCTCGAATAGATTTTCATGCTTACTGATTTCTTCAACTCCAGATCGCCTACTGCTTCGGTGACCTTGGCGTTGATCCTTTCAATCCCAACTGCCCGCGGCAGGGATCCGATTATTACGACGTATTCGCCCGCACCGTAAAGGGGCGTTGCGAGGGAAGTGAGCGAAATTGTTTTTGCAGGTTCCGAATTGACCGAGTAGGACTCCAATTTCACCCTTGCGGAATCCTCCTTTATCAAAAGGTCGAATTCCTTGCTCTTGTCATTGGGCGCGAAATTGATCTTGATTTTCATCATGGAATTTAGGCACGAGTTCGGAGAGCCCTCCTTTGATTCGCAATTCTCCGCGCTCCTTGCCTGGAAGTCCCTGACTCCCTCGAGGCCGTCCTGCTCGAGCGTTATTGACAGGCAGCCCAGCGTGGAGCACGAGTATGTGCCCTTCTTCTTGATCTTGAGCGAGCCCTCGAAAGTCCTTGCATGGCACCAGTTGACTGCGGTAGTGCTCTCCTGCGTGCCAAGTGCGGTGTCTGCGGGCATCCTGAAATATTCCGAATTTTTCACCGCATAGCCCCTGTAATAAAAGGGCAGTTCGGTATCCCGCTCCGCTTTTGCGGCGAGCGTGAACTTGAACATCACTTCCTGCTCAGCCGCTTGCGCGAACTCGAGGTTCATCCATTTATATTGCCCGGAACCGGAGTTTTCATCGTTGCAATCCGATGTTGCTGAAAACGTCGTGGCCTTTGACATGGCTGTTGCGGATGGGATGGCGGCATAGCCGTCAATATGCACTATATCGTCCCCTGCCTTCCCTTCCTTTCCCACCCTGAAATATGCGCCCAATTTTTCAGCAGAGGGCGCTGCGAGAAGTATTTTCGCATAGTACGGCTCGCCCGGCATTGCCTCCTTCGCCTCCCTGCCGATTGAATCGAAAATGCCCAGGAATTTCACGTAGGTTTCATGCAGGTCCTCGGGCACCATGTCCACTATTTTCTCGGAGCCGTCGCCTGAAGGCACTATGATCGTGTTCTTGTCGAAGTATCCGTCTGCGGTCACCTTCAGTGTTGTCTGCAAAAGCGATTTTGCAAAAACGTCGCAGCTGCTCCCGAAGCAAGAGTCGAATGTGGCGTCATCGTAGAGCACATAAAATGTCGCATCTACCGGCTCCTCCGTTAGCGCGTTCCTCGCGCCCACTTTCATCTGCTCAACAGCGGCACCGATGAACAATGGGACCGATTTATCCTCCGAGAGCACCAGCGAGGCCGAGCCCTTTTCCCTGCCATATTCCCCGATCAATGCATAACCGGCGTCCTTGCCCAAGGTGAATTCCGCGCTTCCGTACGAATCCGATGTTGCGGCTGCGATAAGCCCCTCGGCCTCCGAATACACCCTGACTGCCACGCTGCCGAGCTGCCCGCCCGCCTTGCCCTTCGTGCTGATCGCCAATATCGCGGAATTTTCATAGGTCGCAGAGGCAAGCACGAGCGTCACCTCTTCGGGGATCGAATTTGCCGAATAGGTTTCGCTTATTGCCGGCAGCATTCCGCTCGCAAACGCCGCAAGCCGAAATCCATCCAATGCTGAAAGCTGCGCCAAATCCAGCGTGGTTTCGCCGGTGCTCTGCTTCTCGGAAACCATGCCGTCCCCGGCTAGCAATTGGACTTTTGCAGGAATTTCATTCCCATCCTCGTCAATCGTGAAGACCTTGAGCTTGCCCGCAACTAAGATGCCCTTCCTCATCGTAACCTGGATCTCGTTATTCTTCCCGATCTCGGCCGGATTGAGCCTGCCGTCGTAATCCGAATAACCCTCCATGAAAACCTTCACGTAGAATTTCGAGCCGGTCATGAGATTCGGGAACGATGCCTTGCCGCTTGATGCGGTGACCGATGCCATCTCCTCATCAGCCTGTGCGCTGAAGAGGTGCACATCCGCATCCAGCGAATCGCCCTGCTGGCTTTTCACGCTTACCCGCAGGGTGCCGAATTCGAATGTTGCCTGATATGACGCGGTCGGGCCGCCCGTACTTCTGCGCAGCTTCACCTGGTACTCGCCTTTCTTGTTCTTTGCAGGGAGGGAGAATTTCTCCTCGTCATAATCCGCACGGAATATTATCAGGTTCATCGCCCTGTCTGCGGGCACATCAAGGACCGCAAGCCCGTCCTTCCCCCCCGTTGCAGTGAATTTTTTTGCGGGGTCGTCGGAGAAAGTGTAGGTGACCGTTGCGCCTTCAAGCGCTGCAGCAGTGCTTTCATCCAGCACCCTTAATTTGATCTGTACTGTTTTATTTGAAGCTGTTGCACCTGCTCCAATCGGGATTGTGATCTTGTCCGGCGTGGTCTGCAGCGTTTTGGTGGCATTGCCTACCCCTTTTTTCGAGACAAAAACGGATATGCCTTTTTTGGGGATGTTCTCGAACAAGGCGATGCCGTCATTATCCGTCAAACCATCGGCAATCGAGTTTTCCTCCAGATCGGATATGCTTACGCTTGCATTGCCAACAGGCGTGCTGTTCGAGCCGGTGATTACTTTCACTTGGAATGCCATGGTTTTAGGAGCGAAAGGCTGTGCTATCAGGATGTATGCGCCAAGCAGGAGTACCAGCACCCCTGCAATGGTTACTTCGAGGGAAGGAATTGGGATCCCGTTTTCCCTCATGGATTCGGCGAAACCCTCATACTGCTCCCGAATGTCATCAAACAGCCCCATAAGGATCACAGAAAGGATTCGGTTCCGGGGGTTAAAAAGATATTTGTTGCAATCTGGCGCCTCAAATGATCATCGATTCACACTTTAGCTCATGGAAATCCGTGTCGAGCGTGAGCACTTTCAGCTGGTTTTCGGCTGCTGTGGCGGCGATTATGCAATCAATGAGTGAAATGCGCCTTTTACCCCCCCTTTTTTTATTCACGCTTGAGTTGTATTTTCCTGCAAGAATCAATGCATCAATCGAAGGCGCCAACATGTCGTCGCTCGTTTCAATCATATGGGCAATCGCACCTTCCGCATCAAGGTCATTGTCTTCGCACCATTTGGAAACCTCGGCAACACTTAAAGGCGAGTAAAAAGCAGTGCTTTTTTTTATCAACTCTTTCGCTTTCATGCCTCTTTCGGTGCCTTTAAGGATTTCCACCCATGCGGAGGAATCTACGAGAATCATGCGAACTCCCTATCTTTCTTCTCACGTACGAACGGGGCGGCATCCGGAAACATGCCGAACATGCGCCTCAGAGCCGCGCCTTTGTTTTTTTTCAATACAATCAGCTCAAATTTTTGGCCGATTTTCCATTTGTTCTCCCGTGCGAGCTTTTTCGAGGCGGAGAATGCCAAGCCATTTCCTACCCTTATCAGTTTTCCGGTAAACTTCATCCAAATCACCGTAATAACATGTTATTACAAACTATTTAATGCTTTCGTTTTTCAGCCCCTAAGGATCGCATTGACCTGCTCCTTCGCGAGTTTGGCATAATCCTCAGCAGTTTTTATGCCCGCATTGAACATTTTGCGCCCCCTTACCCTGCCGATTCCCCTCACCCTGCAGACATTCAGCAGTTCCTCCTTGATTCCGTGCCTCAATCTCCGGGTCATCCGTTTCGCGCCCCTGTAGGTTTCCGTCTCATTTTGCATGTATGCAAGCTCTGCGATGCTGTATGCGAGCCACTGCGCATTCCTAACCCTCGCAGCAAGGATTCCGGGCGCAATACTGTGCTTTTCCAGGATCTGCTCCTCCGTTTCTTCCGAAATCCAGCTCTCGAGCAATTTTGAGCTCTTGTATTTCTCCAAAAAGTCGCGGTCATCGTAATGCCCTTCCAAATATTTGCCCATTTCCATTTTCTCGGCCTCCTCGAACATCGCCATTTCCTCCGTTCTCCTTACCGAAACCAGTGGGCGCATCTCGGTTGCGGAGTTGATCGAGTACAGATAATCAAAATCGGCCTTCGGCTCCTTCAATTTGATGAAATTGACGAACTCGTTTGCGGAAAGCGGATCAATGTACAGCTCGGAGACGCGCTTTCCCAGGGGGGTTGCAATAAGCGAACTCGTCTTCCTTTCAGTCACGAATTCCATTTCCCTCAGATCGAATACCACCCCCTCGATCATTTCGAAGAGTTCCTCCGTTTTGCCGTATTGGTGGGCGAACAGCGACATGCCGAAAAATCGGTATAGCGCTTCGAATGAATTGCAGTAATCGGAGGCGATCAATCCCAGGCAGTGCATCCTCAGGAACGCCGCATTCGCGAGCTTCGAAAAGATTTTCTCCACGCTTCCATAAATATAATTCTCAAGAACATATTCCCTGTCTTTCTCCGCGCACATCAGCACTGCCAGCCCTTCCTTGTCATAACGGGGCCTTCCTGCGCGACCAGACATTTGCCGCACTTCAAAATTTGGTATGAATTCCGAGAATGCGCCGGTGAAGCGCTTCAAATCCTTAATGATGACATAGGAGGCGGGGTAATCAATTCCCATTGCAAGGGTGGTTGTCGCCACTATTGCCTTGATCGCCCTCTCCTTCTTGAAGCCTTCCTCGATGATCCGCCTTTGCCTGTTGGGTATGCCCGCATGATGGAATGCCACCCCATTCTTTATGCAAACTGAAAGCGATTTGCACTGCGAGGTCGGTACGGGGAATGTCCTAAGCGCCTTGGCCGAGAGTTCCTCAAGCCTGCTTTTTTCCTCGTGGCTCAATTTCTCATAGATTTGCAATCCAAGCTCCCTTGCCGTGCTCTCAGCAGACCTCCTGGAGGATACGAAAACTATGGACTGGCCTTTTTTATCAATGCATTTTTTTTGCAGCTCCAAAAGCGAATCCTTTGATGGGAGCCTTTCCACCCTTTTCTCTCGCGTTTCCTTGTCTATGTAGGTTATTTTCGAATCCGCCGCAATCCCGTAAACCAGTTTCGTTGGCCTGTAGTCGCTTTGGAACAAATCCGCATTGAGCCATTTCGCGATTTCCTCGGAATTCGGTATTGTGGCGGAAAGCGCAACAAGCCGGAGATTCAATTTCAGCAGTTTCACCATGACTATTTCCAACGTGGCGCCCCTGCTTTCGTCGTTCAGGAGGTGCGCCTCATCGATGATTGCCAAGTTCACCTTATCCAGCCAGCCTACCTCGTGCCTCAAAAGCGAATCAAATTTTTCAATAGTTGCGATGATCACATCCGCAGTCGCCAAGTCCTCGGCCGGGGAATCGAAATCCGATGTCGAGAGGGAGACTTTCATCTCAAACTGCGATAGCAGCCCGGAATATTCGTTGTGCTTCTCCTGCGCAAGCGCCTTGAGGGGCACAATATAGAACGTTTTCTTTTTGGTCTCGAGGAAATTCTTGATGATTGCAAGTGTCGCCAATAATGTTTTTCCTGATGCGGTCGGGGAGCAAACCAATGCCTTCCTGCTATCCAGGAACCCTCCTGCAATTGCTTTCGCCTGCATCGGATTGAGCTTCTCATATTCCAGGCGCTGCAAAACCTCCTCCAAATTGAAATTCTGATCCATGAATTTTCAGACCCGCCAGCTATTCCTCAGATTAAATCCGGTATTTAGCTTATAATCCAATCCGGCACCTTGGTTCTGGTGCAATTTAGGAGGAATACAATGTCAGCCCGCGTTTAATCAGCATCTGCACACGGTCGACAACGATTTTCGCGCGGTCGGAGAGCTCGAACGATTCGAAAACCCGCAGGTTCTGCGCGATCTCCTCGAAAATCTCGCGCTGGTCAAGAAGCTTGGTGCCGCTCAGCTGCACTTGCGGCTGCGCTGCCTGGGGCGAGCTGCGAAGCATATCGGTAATCTGGGTTTGCATCTGGTCTATTTTTACCATTACGGGTGCGAAATCCACTTCGGCCGTGATGTCCGTTCCCTGCACCAGCACGTTCTTCAAAGTTTCAACGTTCTGCGATACCCCGAGCAACTCCTTTTTGATCGAGATCAGTTGCGCATCCAATTTCGCACTTGCATCGGTTCCGGGTGTTGAAACCATTTGGGGTTGCTGCGGCGCTGCAAGCCTTTGCTTTTCAAGCTCCTCGAATTTCCTAAGCTCCTCGATTACTAGCTGCAGCTGCTTTTCGTATTGGGGCATTTCAGCATTTGGCCTTGCAGAGGTGCCGGCGCTGGATTTTTTCAGCTCCTCTACCACAAGCTTGAGTTGCTCCTCTATCTGCAGCTGCGGCTTTTCAGCAAGCCTTTGCTGCTCTATTTGCTCGAATTTCCTAAGCTCCTCCACAACCGCCTTCAGCTGCGTTTCATATGCCTGCGGTGTGCTATCGATTTTCGAATGCAAGCCCCGGATGTTTTCGGTAATTGTTTCAAGTTTTTCCAGATGATCCGGCGAGGCTGCAATTTGCCGTGCGCCGAGCTTTTCAATGGAATTTTCAAGGCTTTTGTATGCCTGCTGGGATTTTTTCATCTCCGAAACAAGCGCGTCAAGTGCCGCCGAAACATTCTGCATCAGGCTTGGAAGCTGCGCCGCACGCTCGTTGTTGCCCGAGACGCTTTTCCCATATGCCCCATTAATTTCCATGATTGAATCGAGCTTGGAGTTGGTTGCCTGGTTGATCAGGTCCGCATGCTTTATGACTTCCTCGAAATTCCCGCCGGGCATGCTGCTTTTGAGGGAATCGATCTGCTGCTGCAGCTTTGTGACCGAATCCGATTGTTTTTTCAGCTCTTTTAGAAGCTCCTCATGCTGGGGCGGGCCTGCCTGCGATTTGCCCGCCTTTACTGATTCGATTGCTGCCTCCTGTTTTTGCAGCTGTTCTGATTGGACCTTAAGCAGCGCTATGATTTCCTCCAGCCTTTCTGATTTAACCTCCGCACCATGTTTTTTCGAGTCGGCCTCAAGCCTTGTTTTTTCAGCTGCGAGCCTTTCCCTATCCTGCTCGTAAAGCTTGAGCAAGCCGTCAAGGCTCTTTTTCATCTCGCCTTCCGAGGACGAGAGATATGCGACCGAGGTGCCTATCCCCCTGATGGAATTATTCTGCTCATCGAATCCCTTCTGCATCTTGTTGAGCTCATCCTGGATTGAGAGGGCAAGCGATTTTAGCTGCTCCTCGCCCTTGAGCGCATCAGCGGATTCTTTCAGCTCTTCCTTGAACGCTTCGGAAAGCGTATCCATTTTCCTGTTCAGCGGGGAGAGGGTCTCATCGAACTTCGAATAGAGCATGTCCATTTTCTTGCTAAGGGGGGTGACCGCCTCGTCCATTTTTTCCTTGCTTCCCTCGATCCTTTGCGCAAGCGTGTCGATTTTTCCAGCAAGGGTGTTTGCTATTGCCATCGATTCCGCTACTTTCTCCACCACCTTAAGCTTATCCTGCAGGCCTTGCAAAACATCGACGGTTTTGCCGAACTGTTCGAGCTTGACATCTATGTCCTTGGTCTTCTCGAGGTTCTGGTTGAGGGTGGAGAGCTCATCCCTTAGAAGCAGGAATTCGTCGCTTAAGATGTTCAAGGACTCCTGCATGGCCGAGTTATATTTGCCCAGCTTCTCCGAGATGTTCAATAGCTCTTCACGGAATTCGTCCGACATAATGCACTAGCCTCTAACCACTTCTTCCCCTTAAAAATACAACGAGATTGCCGTATTTAAACTTGGCGCTTTGCTAAAAAAATAAAAAGGGAGAATAGCCAAAAATCGGCTTGTTGGCTATTCCAGATCCCTACTGCCCGACGATCCTGCCCATCGCAGCGCCTCCGGCCAAATAGATGATGAACCCGGATGCAAGCCATGAGAAGATAAGGCCGAATGGTATCGAGAGCAGCAGGTACAATGATAGGAACATAGGTATGCCGGCGACCAGGAACAGAAGCCAGCCGTATTTTGCGCCCTTTACCCACAGGTTCTTTTCGGGAATCGAGTCCTTCACTACCAGGTAAACATATGCGATGAGCATGCCTGTGAACAAACCGAACGCTAGGCTGGTGATGAAGAAATCCATCGGCGGAGCGCCTGCTGTTGGCATCATCATCAAGCTCCAGAGCGGGAAATATATCGGGTTAGTGTAGTAGTCCATTGTGTAGGCTGCTTCAATCATGTGGATGATCATTCCGATGATTGCATATGCCGCTCCTGCGAGGAACACTTTTCCCCACGGGCCCATATTGCTGATTTTCTTCTTCTGTTCCTTTTGTTTCTTTGGCATTTTCCCACCTCAGGCAATATCTTCAAGCATTTGATAGGCGAATTTTTCCAGGGCCGCATCCTCCTGCCCCTTGCTTTGCTCGAACATGATGAAGCCTTCGCGCAGGTTTGTTACCGCCTCGTAGAAAAGAACAAGGATGAAGCCCGCGATTACGGGATAGACGATGCTCGTGACCTGCGGCATGCTTTTTGTGAAGTTATCGTAAACCACCACGACCAGCGTAGCAAACGAAAAGACGATTGAGAGCACGATCGCGCCTATTGTCATTCTGCCGAATCCCTGGATCGAATGTGCGCCGGAAGCCACGCGAAGCAGGTCCATGTTCGACTGTATCTTCTCCTTCATCTGCTGCTTGGAAATGATTTGCGGTGGAGGTGCGACCATCCTGCGCTGCATCTCCGGCGAAATAGGCATGTTAAACAATACGTTCGAGCTGTATATAAATTTGCTTGAACGAATAGGAACGGCGGCATACCCGCTTATATAAAAGGCAATCCGTTCAAAATCAAAATATGGCCAAGCTGCCGGAATTCGACAAATTTATGGTAACTAGAAGCCGCAAGCCTTCAAGAACCGAGCTGCACGGCCTAATACTCCATTTCAACATGCCTAAAGTCGGGCCGAATGAGTGGGGAAGCATTGAAAAGGGGCTGAGTATTGTCTTGGAAAAGCATTTGCGTTCGATCAACGCTGCCAACGAGGGCGCAGCCCGGGGATACATCGAACAGCCCCATGATCTGTTAGTGAATATATCCCCAAATCCCGAAAAACAAAATATGGATGTCCTCGAGATCATGTTCACTCCCCAATTCAGGAAATCAAAGCTTCACCAATCCCCTAATTTGGATGCGCAGTTCATAGCGAATCTTGGGGACCATAAGGAGAAAATTATCGAAACTGTAAAGGCATATTTTGAGGCCAGGGAACGCATGTGATTTGCCGGGTTGACGGCATGCTACTGCTCCCCGGCCTTCCTTGGGAAAATCTCCGGCAGCTTTTTGCAAAGCTCCGAGTAGAATTTGATGAACCCTGCTGCCTCATCCTTCACGTAGTTTTCTATTTCTGCGTACTGCGAGTTCTCATACCATCCCTTGATTTTGGAGCCATCCATCTTCTTCTCTGTAAAATTATGCATTCCGCAGCCCCTGAACTGCCCCTTGTTGAGTATCACGAAGATGCTCTGCAAATCAATTGCGGGAAACTCGTAATTCAATTGGTATTCGTTCAAATTGAACCAGCCGTATTGCCTCGCTTTTTCAATTAAAAATCTGCGCTCGTAGCTCAGATTGTTGCCGACCATGATGAATTCCCATTTCTTTAGCATCGGCCAAATTTTCTTGAGAATCTCGGCCTCATTGCTCTCCCATTCCTTCAAAATCACCAAGTCTCCCTTCGCTTCTCCCGTAGCATCATCCAGCGGCTGGTACTGGACGGTAATAATCTTATCAGTGAACGGCGACGGCGCGATGTTCGGCCCGTAGGTTTCGATGTCGAAGTAGAATTTTGCCATGATCAATCCCTTGCATCCTTATACCAATGTTCATATTCTTTATGGTTTCCTATGAATCTCACTTCCTTGGATGCTTTTTCCTCGAATACCTTAAAGCAGATGCGGTATTGCCCAACTTCAACGACATTAAATTTCAATCCAAATTTCAAATGGCGTGATCCAATCTCGTCCCTTTGCAATTGCACTAGTTTTTTTGCGATGCTCAGCCTTTCCGACTTATCAATCCCTTCCAGCTGTTTTTGGGCAAATGGTGTGAGATAAACCTCGTAGGTCATTTAAGATCACTTCTTTTTATGCCTGCCTTTTTCAGTGCTTCATCAAGGGGTATCATTTTTATTTTTCCCTTCCGAATGAGCTCGTCTTCCTGCATGATCTTTAATGCGACCAATCCGTCTTCAATATCCTGCGCGGACTTGATTTCGCCATATTGCCTCCCCAGCAACAGAACTCCGGCCCTAAGAGCTTCTGTTTTTGTCTTAAAGTATCCATCCCCGATCAGCCTATCTAAAATATCCGCAACCTTCCCCTCCATCCTCACCACCATCTCCACAGCCATCACCCACGAATTGATACCAAATTAATACCAAAAAGATATTAAAAAGATATGCTTTCGTGGTTTACCCATTCCGCAAATAGGTGATTACAATTCGTATTAAAGCCGTTTTCGGAAGGTGGGTTCGGGTGAAGAGCAGTGCTTAGCTCCTATTCTTCAGCTTCAATCACCTCCTTACTTTTATCAAACCGGCTGCCCACCGGGGTGCACTCCCAACACCGGAAGCCACCCCTCGTTTGATATATAAACCCGAACATTCTTGTTAATTCCATCTGAAAAAAAGGTTTTCCCGATCAACCGCAAAATCGGATTTGCTGAAAATGCATCCGTCATGGAGGCTTGTAGCATAAAGGTGGTAAGCATGAAGGAGGAACTAGTGCAAGAAATGGAGCAGGAGCTCTCCGAGCCCAAAATGAAGAGGGATAAGGGCAAGAAGATTACCTCAATTGAGGACATTCCGGGGGTCGGCGGAACTATCGCAGCAAAACTGCGCGATGCGGGCTATGATTCTTTGATGGCATTGGCGGTTAGCATGCCTTCTGAGCTGGCGATGGTTGCAGGCATAGGGGAAGGCACGGCAATCAAGGCAATCAATGTCGCACGTGACGCGCTGGATATGGGTTTCGAGACCGGGGACAAGGTGCTCGAGAGAAGGAAACTGATAGGAAAAATTACGACCGGCTCAAAGGAACTTGACAATTTAATTGGGGGCGGATTGGAAACCCAGGCGATCACCGAGGCATACGGGAAATTCGGCTCGGGGAAATCGCAGCTTGCATTCCAGCTGGCTGTGAACGCGCAGCTTCCTGTCGAGCAGGGCGGCTTGGGCGGAAGCGTTCTTTTTGTTGATTCGGAAAACACCTTCAGGCCCGACAGGATCGCACAAATCGCAGCTGCGAGAGGCCTGGATCCGGACACGATTCTCAAAAACATCCATGTCGCACGCTCGCAGAACTCGGACCACCAGATGCTTTTGGTTGACAAGGCGGGCGAACTGATCAAGGAAAATAACATCCGGATCATCATTGTGGATTCGCTTACCTCCGCATTCCGAAGTGATTATATCGGAAGGGGCATGCTTGCGGACAGGCAGCAGAAGCTGAATAAGCATTTGCACACCTTGCAAAAGCTTGCGGACATCCACAATCTTGCGGTCTATGTCACGAATCAGGTAATGGACCGGCCCGACATCCTCTTCGGTGATCCTACTGCGCCAATTGGAGGCAACGTGCTTGCGCACCAGAGCACCTACCGCCTGTACTTCCGGAGGAGCAAGGAGGATCGCAGGGTCGCCAAAATCGTGGATTCCCCCAACATGCCTGATGGGGAATGCGTTTTTCGGGTTTCCGAAGCTGGAATCGGGGATTTCGAGTAAATGCCTTGCTTTTCTTTTCCCTTAAAGAAAAGCGTAAGGCGCCGCAAAAGAAAAGGGATTTTGTTTTTTATTTATCTTTTTGTCGTGGGGGCAAAAATGTGGGTGATGCCAATGGAAAAGAAGGAGCAAAAGAGTTTGGTTGATGAGGTGCAGCAGGCTGCGATTGCAGAGCCCGATGCATCGCGCCAATCGCCCCGGAAGACGAACAGGCCGAAGCGGAGTTTGAGATTGAATTTCGCCTACTCCAATGCAGCGCTGGATGTTGGCTTGTGGGAAAGCAGAACCTCCGAGAAAGGGAAATTGATGCCCCCGAGCATCTCCCTCCGATTGCAGGATGCGGATCCTGCAGTCACGCGGAATGCAATCTATTTCAAGGCTGCGGATGCGCTGAAGATCGCGAACATCCTGCAGAATTTCGCATTCTCGGCGATGGAGGAGGATGCGGAAAAGCGGATCGAGTTTGCAAGGGAAAGGAAAACAGTTGAAGCGGCCTCGCAGGCCTGATTCACCACTTGTAAATCTTCCTTATCGCTTCCTCGAGCATTATCTCGAGCAGCAGCGCCTCATCCTCGCTCAGGTTTATTTGCATCGCATTCACCTGCCCGTCCTTGGTCTGCTGCGATAATTTGAACAGGAAGCCAAAATCCCCCCCGCTTACCACCAGCGCATTGTTTTTCGTGTCCACTGAAGATGCGTATTCCCCCTTGTTCGGGTCGTGAAACAAATTGACGGTTTTTGACCTTCCCTTGAGGGCCATTAAAATTTTCCCGATATCCACATCGGCTAATTTGAACGCCAGCTTGTTCCCCCAATCAAATGCCCTCTCCTCCTTCTGCTTTGCGATCTCGAAGAAGATGCTCTCCTTCTCCGGCGCGAAGTCAAACTGGCACGCGCTCCCCTGCAGCGCCTTGTTCGGCTTGTAGAATTTCAGCTGATTCCGATATTTTTGTTGCTGTTCCATAAAATCACCCTCTAATGCCTACACCTACTTTTTTGCACATGCGCCTTAATACGCATTTCGAGCATTGCGGTTTCCGCGCCCTGCAGATTTTCCTTCCATGGGCGATCATCTGCACGTGCAATGGGATCTTCAATTTGTCCGGAACCGTTTTTTCCATGTATTCGTGTGCTTTCATGTAACCCATTTTTTCCGGCATCAGCGGGATCCTCTTCAAGACTCTGAAAATATGCGTGTCAATCGGGAATGCGGGCTTCCCGAATGCGAATGCCACCACCACCGCGGCGCTCTTCGGCCCGATCCCGTCGAATTGCATCAAATAATTGCGGGCGTCTGAGGGAGAATAATCGCGCAGGGAGCCTAGGTCCAATTTTCCAACTCTTTTGTTGATTTGCATCAGCACTTTCTTAATTCTTTTTGCCTTGATGTTCGCGAGCCCGCCGACCTTGATGGTTCTTGCGATTTCCTTTTCTGGAGCGGACAATAATTGCCCCCAATTCCGATATTTAGCTTTCAATTTCTTGAACGCCTTCCCCGAATTCACGTCATTCGTGTTCTGCGAGAGTATTACGTTAACGAGCGCATCGAGCGGGGGCAGTTTCCACGGTTTTTCCTTCCCGTATTCCTTTCCCAGCAGCTTATTTATCCGGATGATTTTCGATTTCTTTCCGTTATTTTTCACATTAATCCCGATCTCGTTTTTCAAAAATCAGGCCTTTATCCCAGCTCCTCCCTTACTCTTGCCATAAGTGTGTCCGCAGCCATGAACGCATCCAGGCCGTGCTCGAAATTCGCGCCCCCGACCATCTCATGCCCGCCGCCGGAGCCCTTGAAGTGCCTTGCAACCTCGTCCATCATCCTCCCCACATTCAATTTTTTCAGCTGGATCGCCCTGCTCTTCACTGCGGACATCTTCCCCTCCTTCTGATTTGCCACAACCGCAAAATCGCAGCCCAACTGCACCAATGCAGCAGCGCAGCGCAGCTCGAAAGCCGAAACGTGCGATGACGCGATCATCGAATCCTTCACCCTTTCAATTTCCGCCCTCTTGATGGCATCCACTATTGCGATCTTTTCCGAAACATCATCCCTCACATCGAGCAGGTCGTAAACC
>JAZDKC010000052.1:0-14738 GCA_043803465.1 Microcaldota archaeon | reverse complement strand
GTGTGCGCATTGATCGAGGACCAGGTGGATTATGATTGGAACGACATCAACTATTCCTCTAGAATAACCTATTTTGCAAATAATTCAATGCTCATGGAGGTCAGGAACATCGGGTGCGACACGGCCGCAAGGGATGCATTGTTCGTGGAATTCAATTTCTCTTCGCCCAAGTACGTTGTCTCGCTGAACGACGGCATCGCAAGGAATGGGACGAAGATGAAGTTCAGGGCATGGTCCGATTGCCATTTGCCGCCCACCCAGACTAGGAGATTTACAATACAGGATGACAATTCTGGCAACCCGCCTGTAAATTTGCCGCCATTCTGGGAACCCATGAAAAATCCCGAGGCATTCCATACGGGCTCCTGGGAATTCGTCAGGTATGAGGATTTTGCTTGGGATGAAACGGACACTTCACTATTGATTTACAGCATTAGCTCCGTTTCAAACGCATCGGTTTTGTCTTGCGTGACCATAACAAATCCGCCTAATGAAGGCCGGTTTGTAAGATGCACCGGGCTTGCGAATGGATCGACGACGGTTACAATGCAGGCGCAAGATGCGGCCGGGCTTTCCTCAACCGCCTCTTTCAATGCGAGTGTGGGGCTCATGGTGAACCTCCCGGTACTATACACGCTCCCCCTAGGTTTCACAATGGACCTGAACCTCACCCAATTGGCATACGATCCCGTTTGGCCTTCAGCTGCATTGAACTTCACGCTTACCCGGAATACGCTGCCCGGAGTTGCCAGCTGCAGTATCGTTTCCAACAACAGCTTCCCGTTCCTTCGGTGCATCGGCACATTCGCGTCCGTGAACCCGACATCCGTCCGCATAAGGGTCGAGAACCCGGATCACGTGCTGAACAGCTACAACGACATGAGCATCCGGGTCGTCTAATTCAAGGAACGATCCGAAAGCGCAAAATTATATACCCGGACTGCGATCAGTCTACATTGGGAAACGCAACAGTGAACTAAATGGGCAAGCGCGCACAGACTTCAATTGAGTACATAATTCTCGGCGCGGCTGCGATTATTTTTGTGGTGGTCGTGGCGCTCGCTACTCGCGAATTGCTTACAAAAGGCGGATCGGAGACCGAAGTGAAGGCTGCTGGAATTTCCACAATAGTGGCGACAATAGCGCAAAAAGCCACACCGATCGTAATACCGCAGACGCAGGCATGCAATCCGAATACGCCTTGCGGGGTGAACTCGTTTGTAAATACCACCTGCCCTACAGGCATGCAAGGAAGCTGCACTTCCACCTGCAATAAAATATGCTCGGCCGATGGCACAATATGCATGAATTGCATGCCAGCCGGCTGCACACCCGAATGCAATGCGGTTCCGAGCCCATCGACGATAGTTACTGCCAGCGCAACGGCATCTGCTTCAGCAACAGCAACCCCGACAAGCACGCCTTCGCCGACCGTGACAGTGCTGCCGTCGCCCACGGTATTTGCATGCGCAACGACTCCCGCAATCAACGCAAGCAACACGACGGACCCGACACCCAACTCGCCAATCGTTTTCTATGCGGATTTCCTCAATTGCACGGACATGGGCAAAATTTTCGGGGGCAGGAGGCTGAACAAGGTAAAAACCTACAATAATCTGGGGCAGTTCAGATATGGGAACTTCACGGCCCCTGCAAGCGGTGCGGACTTCTGGCTGGGCGGAACCGACAGCACCAATACTGCAATGGTGATTTTAGGGAATGGAACAATCAAAACATCCGGGGACCTGATCGATGGCGTGGTGTATTCGGTGCATCAGGTAGTGGATATCAACGACGATGGAATAGACGAAATAGTGACCGGCGGGAATGACGGAACAGCAGGATACGGGATGGTTTTGTATGCGGACGGAACGGAAGCATGGCGCACGTTGGGGACAGGAGGCGACCATGTGATAACAATGGTCGAGGATTTCAACGGGGATGGGAGGAAGGAAATCGGGTATTACCAGGACTATACCGGTTCGAATGGAATAGGCAACTTTACGGTCTATAATGCAAGCCCGACAAGACAAGTAGTATGGACGCTCAACGGCGAACAAATAAACACGAGCACGACGTGCAAGTATGTGCTGGAAGCGCATTTCGAGCCGAACATGTATGGAAGCGGAAGCGGTGAATTGGCGTTCGCATACAGCCCATACACGGGAAGCTGCAACGCGGGAATAGCGGTATACAATTCGACGGATGGCACATTCCTTTACCGCGCAAACTCTTCATTCTCAACAACCAGGATTGCAACAGCAGGCGCAATCGATGCAAACAAAAAGGGGTACAAGGACATGTGGCTGGAGATAGACGGTTCGCGGAACCTATGGATGGCAAACAAATCGTCGGATGCGGTATATAGCAAGACATTGCTCGAAGCTTCCAACGCTGGAAACGAGATAGCTGTGGGGGACCTGAACGGGGACGGGTATGAAAATGAGTTTGTCACCGTGCTCAAGACGATCAGGGCATACAAGGTAAGCAATACCGTCCCGACTTTGTACTGGAGCTTTTCGCATCCTTACTTACAGGAAAACCGTTCGGGCCAGGGTTCGATGCCATACAATGCGCTTTATGTGGAGGACATCAACGATGATGGATTGAATGAAGTGGTATTCTTCTCGGGAACAGGCTGGGTTTATATCCTGAATAACAACGGAACGCTGCTGAATGCGTTCGAGAATGAAGAGGGCTATTTTGCGGGTACAGGCTCGGTGTCAAGCGTGCCGAACGGGCAGAAGGCACACGGGGATATAAGCAGGAATGCAACGACTGGAACAACGCTGATCGGATTCGCAACACAAAAAGTTTACGGCACGGACGGGTACGGCTATTCGTTCGAGTACGAGCCGTGCTATGTCTCAGTTGCAGGAACCCCCGCGAAAGTGATGAAATGGGACCCGCTCATTGCACGCTGGAAATACGAGAATGCAAGCGGCCTGCCTGCCGGGTTATACGGCTACACGGTTTATTGCGACGGCAACTTCTCGGGATATGGCGCGGCAAGCGTTACGCAATTCCTGAATATTTCGGCTTGACCATAATGCTAATCCGGATGGCCGGCAACATGTCGAAAGCCCCGAATATCAAACCACAAAACAATTCCCTGGAGGATAGTCGTTTTTTTAATGCTTGATGCCGCTAATCTATTCCATGGCGTACCCGGAAGGATCAGCAGTGCATTGGAGGCAGTATTCGCAGGGCGCATTCGAGGATGCGAAGCAGCAGCTCAAGCCGGTTTTCATGCTTATATCTGCAAGATGGTGCCACTGGTGCCATCTTTACGAGAATGAAACAATTGAAAGCGCGGAGGTTTCAAAAGTGCTCAATGGCCATTTCATCCCCATCATCATCGATGCGGACAAGCGGCAGGATCTGGCGGCGAAATACCTTGCCGGCGGCTGGCCCACCAGCATAATATTCGATTTCAAGGGAGGGAAGCTGGCGAGCTTTAGCGGCCATATAAACAAAAACGCGTTGATTGGCGTATTGCAGCAAGCTGCAGAAGGGAAGATCGGGCCCGAAGCGCGAATGCCGGAAACCGACGAAACCAAGAGGGCGCAATACGGCACCGAAATAGCCCAACAATTCATTTCCGAATACAATGCGAGATTGGCTTACGTTTACGACGACATTTACGGCGGGTTCGGGGCGGGAAGGAAGTTCCATAACTCGAATGCGGCAGATTACCTGGTCACAAAATATGCGCAGGAGAAAAAAGCGCTTTGGAAGGGCATGGCGGAGAGAAGCCTCGAAGCGATGAAGCAGCTGCAGGACCGGGTGGATGGCGGCTTTTTCAGGTATGCAGCAACAAGGGAATGGTCGGATCCGCATTATGAAAAAATGCTCGATGTCAATTCGGCAATTTCCGGCGCGTACCTGAAGGCAGGAAAGGCGTTTGGGAATGAATCGTTCGTGAAAATTGCCGAGGGGAATTTGGAATGGATGCTCAAAACGCTTTATGACGCAAAAAACGGCGGGTTTTACGGCTCGCAGGAGGCGGACGGGCACTTTTACAACGCGCCACCCGAAGAGAGGAAAAAGCTCATGCCGCCCGCAGTGGATAAGACGAAATATTGCGGATGGAATGCGGAGGCTGCAATTGCGTTCCTGCACGGCCACAAAATGCTTGCAAAGCTCGAATACTTCGGGGTTGCGGATAGGACTCTCGAATTCATGAAGAAAAAATTGGTCGGAAAAAATGGCGCACTCCATTATTATAATGAAGCGGAAGGCGGAAAGCTCGACGGTTCATTGGCAGACAATGCATGGGCGGCTGTTGCGTTTTTTGAGGCGCATAAAATCGGAAGGGAGGAAGAGCATTTTGAAACCGGAAAGCTTTTGCTCGATTATTGCATTTCTGAGCTATATTCGGAGCAAAAGGGCGCATTCATAGAAAGGAACAGCAGGAGCACCGAGATGTACCTGGCGAACGAGCTCAAAAGCGAGCGCATCTTGTATAGGGAGAATGCGATCGCATGCTGGATGCTTTTGCTGGGGCATGGCGCCACAAAGGACCGGAAATACATGGAAATGGCAAAAAAAGTAATCGCGAATTTCCTCTATTGCGAGGATGACATAGACAGCGCCGCATTGATTGCGCAGGTCGCATCCAATTTGCTCAAAACCTAGGTGGCGAATATTGGCGGTGCTTCATTTGCTGCCCGGATTGCATTCAATTTGCTTAAAAACTAGCCCTTCAAGGCATCCGCAATCCTTTTTTGGAATTGTGCCTGCTCCCCTGCGGAATATTGGCCCCTGCCGTATTTGAAAATCAACCCATCATCCGCGAAGCGCGGGATGACATGGAAATGCGCATGCGGGATTATCTGGCCCGCAGCCTTGCCCTCATTCAGGAACACGTTCATCCCGTCCGCCCTCAGAGATTTTTTGACTGCGGATGCGACCTTCTGCACTATTTCGATGAACTCCCCGATTTCATGATGATGGATTTTTGAGAAATGCGCGTAATGCTTCTTTGGGATGATGAGCGTGTGCCCTTTTCTTGCGGGGTAGATGTCGAGGAATGCCATGTGGCCTTCATCCTCGTACACTTTAGCGCACGGCACTTGTCCCTTCACGATTTTGCAAAAGAGGCACTCTTCCATTTTGCTCACTTCACAGTCCTTAGCTTCAACTCAGATTCCAATTGATCGACAATCGGATCGAACTTCTGCTTCACTTCCGCGCTCGATATTACCGGGATCTCGCCCTTGTCGGAGCATTCCCGGAAGGATTTGTTCAAATCAATCTTTCCAAACAGCCTGGCGCCCAGTTTCGAGGCGACTTTTTCCCCCCCGCCGCTGCCGAATATTTCGCCCGCCATGTTTTCAATTACGCCTAAAATCGGCAGCTTCATTTCTTTCACAAGATTGCCGGACCGGATCGCATCGAGGACAGCGACTTCCTGGGGGGTCGTGATGATTATGAACCCATCAAGGGGGAGGTGCTGCATGATTGTCATCGGCGCATCACTTGTCCCGGGGGGCAGGTCAACAAGCAGGTAATCCAGGACGCCCCAGTCGGTTTGCATCATGAATTGCTGCAATGTTTTTGAGATGAGCGCTCCGCGCATCGCAGTTGCCTTCTCCTCATCGCCCGCCAATGCGGCCATTGAGACGATCTTGATCCCGTTCTTTTCAAGCGGCACCACCCGGCCGTCCACAATCTCCAACCGGTTCTTGAGGCCCAATAATTTGCATACGTTCGGATTGTCGATATCCGCGTCCAATATCGCAACCTGCTTCCCCCTGGCCGCAAGCGCAGCCGCAAGGTTGATGGTGATGGTCGTCTTGCCAACTCCGCCTTTTCCGCTGTAGATCGCGACCTCGTATTTTACTTTTGAGAGGTTGCTCACGATCTTGCTCTCGTCCTCAAGCATCTGCTTGTAGGTCGTTCCCTTTGAACCCATCGGTTGGAATTCCTGCTCCATGCGTAACCACCTTGTATAAAAACTCCAAATATTGATAAAAACACTTATTAAAAACGTTGTTAAGCTAGAGAAATATATAAACGAGTTACGTTTAATGGATTAGGTGGTCGGATGCTCAAGGTTGGCGATGCTGCGCCTGATTTTTCGCTCAGGGCGGGCGATGGAAAAACGTATTCCCCAAAGAAGCTGAAGGGGAAGAGGATTGTCATCTATTTTTACCCCAAGGACAACACGCCCGGCTGCACCATCGAGGGCTGCGCATTCCGGAACAACATGGCCGGATTCAGGGACAGGAATGCCGTTGTGCTCGGGGTAAGCGCGGATTCGGTCGAATCGCATAAAAAATTCGCGGCCAGGTACGGGCTCAATTTTCCCCTGCTCTCGGATGCGGGCGGAACGGTGAGCAAAAAATACGGCGTCTGGAAGGAGAAAAATTTCCTCGGGAAAAAATACATGGGAATCGAGAGGAGCACCTTCATCATTGACGGGAAGGGGAAGATTGCGGCGATGTTCCTGAAGGTAAACCCGCTGGGGCATGCGAATGCCATCCTGAATGCACTGAACCTGCTTAAGGATGCGGGGCCTAATAAATTGAAGAAGAAACGAAGCAGGCGGCAAGATCGAATTAAAATACGTATTGATTGCTAAAACATAGTAACGCAATGGGTGAGAAGCATGGCTGGTGAATTTGGTGAAAAGCATACGGTGGTTTCAAGTAAATTACCCGAAACGAGGCTTGGCGGGGTGTTCCCCGAAAAAATCAATATTAACAGCGTAAAACCTCGAAGGGAGGCCGAAAAGTTCTTTGGCTATCATTTGACGGTGGATCCCGCAGCGCTAAATGTCGTGCACGCGGTAACAGTAAGTAAACGGGTTGCAGTTGGGGAACCGATGTTTAGTATTGCATTTTTCAGCGCGGCAGAAAGGAAGGGGGGCGGTTACGAACCCGGGGTTGGCGGCATTGAGGATTTGAAAAACCACACTCTGATGGGGAAGGGCATAGAGATTGCTTTCGGCGGCACGAATAATTACCGGCTTAGTGTCTTTGGGGAAAATAGAAAAGATGATAAAAGCTTCATCTTGGGAAAAGATGGCATACGGGGTGACAAAAAAAATATCGAAAGCATAAACCACCTACTATTGCCCTTGGCAGAAATTCTTGGCAGATTGAAGCTGCCGAATAAGAAAAGTGGAGGGTTTGGAGTAATGGAAAGAACGGCACTGAAATTAATGCTTCCTGAATTGAAAGAAAGGCTGATAAGGGCGATGCCCGACTTCCGGGAGGGGAAGGAATAACCGAGGCTTGTGCTATTGGGGGTGCACTGAACCTGCTTCCTAAATATGTGGAAAAAGGGAAGGGCGGCAAACCCGGAAGGAAGTGATATTAACCTGCAGCAGACCAATTCAATTGACATTCGTGCGTTGCAGAAAAGGATCATTATGCATGAAATTGCGCTCACGTGGGAGAACCTGCCGGAAAGAATCCAGATCGGAAGGGGGAAGGTGAAGAGCGGGAAATGGCATCTGAATCAAGCATATTGGCGCATTTCAAAACCGGATTTCGGCAAATGGATACTGATAACGGAAAGCCCGAATGGCCGCGACCACGCAACGAATATGCGCCACGAAATCACAGTGGAGGATTTGGGCGAATCCGAACCTAATAAGAGCTTTAGAATCCACTATGGTTTTCAGGGCGGAAAAAGCGCAATAAAGATTTTTTCGGATGGGCGTAATTTAAGGGCGACGGATGCAGATAAGACCAAATTTGAACAATTCGTCGCCGAGTTGATTCCGCGCCTGCATTACGATACTGGTTCATTGGGCCGGATAAATAAGTTTTTCGAGGAAAGGGCTTATAAAAAACTGATCACGTTGTTGAATTCGCAATTTCCAAAAAAATGATTATGCCTTTTCGAACCTCATCTGCACAACCTGCCAATCAACCGCCTTCATGAAAGCAGCTATGTAATCCGCCTTCTTGGTGCCGTAATCCGGCATGAAAGCGTGCTCGAAAACATCGATGTTCAGCAGCGGGATTGCGCCGGCTAAATGGCCAACGTCATGCTCGTTCACCCACACGTTGAGCAGCCGTTTCTCCTGCGAATCGTAGTACAGGATGACCCAGCCAACGCCCCTCGAGGCTGCAGTTGCGCGGAAATCCGCCTCCCAATTCTCAAATGTGCCGAAATCGGAAATGATCTGCTCGGCGAGGCCCGAACTCGGGTCTATTTCAGCACCGCCTTTGTTCATCGCACCGAAATAATATTCGTGCAGCCGCATGCCATTGAACTCCCAGCCGAACCTCCGTTTAAGTTCCGCAAACTCGGGCGTTGCGGCTTTTCCGTCCTTCATGAGCTGCATCACCGCATCCAGCAGCTTGTTCGTGTTGTTGACATACCCCAAATAGAGCGCGAAGTGCGTCTTCAAGGCGTTGTCGCTGAATCCTTCGGTTCCAAGCAGCCTGTCAAAATTTTTCGCAGAATACGGCATATGGCTCACCTAATCGACAAGAACAATCAGTGCAAGACTCATGCACTGGTAACTTTAATAAACTGGTATGTTTTTAATACTAGTGTTTAACCGGGGTGGAGTGGAATGCACAAATGCGCTTTGGACAATTGCCCAATCGTGGGGCTGGTTGATGCGCTCGAGAAGAAGTGGGCGCTGAGGATAGTGAAGGAGGTTTATGAGGGGAATGCGCGGTTCAATGAATTGAAAAGGCGGATGCGGGGCGTGACCGCCACGGTCCTTAGCAAGAGGCTCAGGGAGCTGGAGGATCAAAAAATCATCAGCAGGAAGGTTGTGAGGAAAAAGCCCCTGGAAGTGGAGTACAGGCTGGACGCAGGTGCCAAGCACTTGATGGAATGCTGGCATATGCATAAGAAAAAGGGATAAGAATGCACGAACTTGAAATCAAAGGCCTATTTGCATCCGTGGAGGGGAAAATGATCCTGAAGGGCATCTCGCTTACAGTCAAGCAGGGGGAAACGCACGTGATCATGGGCCCGAATGGGAGCGGGAAAAGCACACTTTGCAATGCAATAATGGGGAACCCGAAATATAAAATCGAGAAAGGCCAGATATTGCTGGATGGGGAGGATGTAACGCACCAAAAACCGGATGAGCGTAGCAGGGGCGGGATATTCCTCGCATTCCAATACCCTGCTGAAGTTTCCGGGGTGGGCCTGGGCTACTTCCTGAGGAGCGCGTACAATGCGGCGCATCCGGGAAAAACAATTCCGGTAATGGAGTTCCACAAGCTTTTGCAGGAAAAAATGAAAATGCTCGGGATGGATGAAAAATTCGCGGATAGGTGCCTCAATGAGGGCTTTTCGGGCGGCGAGAAAAAGCGCAGCGAGATATTGCAATTGGCGTTATTGCAGCCGAAATTCGCAATCCTGGATGAGACGGATTCGGGATTGGATATTGATGCGCTGAAAAAGGTGTCGGAGGGGATAAACAAGGCGGCAAACAAGGAAATGGGGATTTTGCTCATCACGCATTACCAGCGCATATTGCGTTATGTGAAGCCACAGTTTGTGCACGTGATGGTAGATGGGAGAATAGTCAAATCCGGAGGCAGCCCGCTGGCAAAGGAACTGGAGGAGAAGGGATACGAGTGGCTGGTTGGTGGAAAAAAATGAGCCATTCGGAAACTGCCAATATCCGCGAATCGTATGAAAAGAAATACGGCTTCAGGACCAAATCGAATGCAGTTTACGAGGCAAAGATGGGCCTGACTGAAAGCACCTTGAAGGAAATTTCGGATGTGAAAGCGGAGCCGGAATGGCTAAGGGATTTCAGGAGGAAATCATTCGCGCATTTTCAAAAACGCCGCCTGCCGACATGGGGAGCGGACCTTTCGGGAATTGATTTCGAGAGCATTTCCTACTATGTCAAGCCCACGGAAGCGCAGGAAAACAATTGGAATGATGTGCCCGCGGAAATTAAGGATACGTTTGAGAAATTGGGAATACCGCAGGCGGAGAGAAAATTTTTGGCGGGCGTAGGCGCACAATTCGAAAGCGAGGCGGTATACCACAGCCTGCAAAAAAGGCTCCATCAGTTGGGCGTGGTTTTCATAGATCCGGATACCGCATTGAACCCCACAGAGGAAAAAATAAGGAAATTGGGATTGGACAGGGATAAGGTGCTTAACGCGCATTCGTTTTTCAAAAAATGGTTCTCGCGGGTTGTGCCGATTGAGGATAATAAATTCGCCGCACTTAACGGCGCGGTGTTTTCAGGCGGTTCGTTCATCTATATTCCCCCGAATGTGACCGTCGACCTCCCCTTGCAGGCATATTTTCGGATCAACAAGGAGAATATGGGCCAGTTTGAGCGCACGCTGATAATTGCGGATGAGGGAAGCAAATTGCACTACATAGAGGGCTGCTCGGCCCCGCAATATAGGGGGAACAGGCATTCGCTGCACACTGCGGTCGTAGAGATTGTGGCAATGAAAAACGCGGAAGTGCGCTATACCACTTTGCAAAATTGGTCCGACAATGTCTACAATCTGGTCACCAAGAGGGCATTTGCGTACGAGAACGCATATGTGGAATGGCTGGATGCAAATATCGGAAGCAAAGTATCGATGAAGTACCCCGGCATTTACCTGCTCGGAAGGAATGCGCGTGCGGACATACTTTCCGTGGCTTATGCAGGCAGGGGGCAATGCCAGGATACGGGCGGAAAGGCGGTGCATCTCGCGCCAAACACGAGCAGCAAAATCATCTCCAAATCGGTAAGCAGGAATGGCGGCAAATGCACCTACAGGGGCCTTATGCATATCGGGAAAAATGCGCATAATGCGAAGGGCACTGTCCGGTGCGATGCGTTGCTGGTTGATGAATTCTCAAAAACAGACACGATCCCCTACAATGAAATAAGGAACGATACGGCTACATTCACTCACGAAGCGAGCGTCGGCAAAATCGGGGAGGATTTGATTTTCTACTTGATGAGCCGCGGATTGACGGAGCAGCAGGCTCTGGGAATGGTGGTGAACGGCTTCCTTGAAATATTCACAAAGGAATTGCCGATGGAGTATGCAGTTGAATTCAACCGCCTGATTCAATTGGAGATGGCGGGTTCGGTGGGATAATATGGAAAAACTCTTGAAAAACATCGGTGCCGAGGGAATGGAACGCCACTCAATTAATGCGCGAGAGCCAAATTGGCTGACAAATTGCCGAATGGATATGCTGCATGAGTTCGAATCGCTTCCGTTCGAGAATTCGCCGCTTTACACGAAATATTTTGATGCCAGCGCGATCGAATGGGGGAATCTGGAGCTCAAAAGCCATGCACAGAAGCATTTACAGCATAATGAACGGATCATCTTCTCGGATTTGCATTCGGCCCTGAAATCCCGGCCGGAATTGCTTGAAAAATACCTCAAGAAGGAGCCGAAGGACAAATTTGCAGCGTTGAATGCGGCCGCATTTTCAGGCGGGTATTTCCTGCTTGTGCCGAAAAACACGGAGTTGAAGGAGCCAATCAGGATAAGGAACGAGCTCCAGGGCGCTTCCTCGCTGATTGCACATCGGAATATAATCTTTTTGGAAGAGAATTCGTCCGCAACTGTGATTGAGGAGAATTACTCTGAAAATTTGGGCATAAAACAGCTCGTTTACTCCGAATTCACCCAAATTGATGCTTCGAAGGGAGCGAAAATTTCGCATGGATGCATAAACAACCTAGATGGAGGGGCAATTCATCTTTCCGGGAAGGAAATCAACCTGCAAAAGGATGCTGCCGCAACAACTTCCCAGGGTTATTTCGGAAGCGCCTTGACAATTTCAACAACCGATACAAACATGGTTGGGGAAAATTCTGCGGGGCAGGATTATGGGGTAATTTTTGGCAATGGGGGGCAGAAGTTCAATGTCGCCTCGAACATTACAAACATCGGAGAAAGGAGTTCTGGCAAAGTCGCATACAAAGGCATTTTCAAGGAGAATGCGAAAGGGCTTTTCAGGGGCATGGCGCATATTGGCAAAAACGCGAAGGGCTCGAACTCATACCTTGCAGGCCATTCGATATTACTCGGCAGGGAAGCAAGTTCGGATGCGATTCCGGGCCTGCAGATTGAAAACAACAACGTAAGGGCGACGCACTCTGCTTCTGTTGCGCAGATGGACGAAAATCAGCTTTTCTACTTGGAAAGCCGCGGAATCCAAAAGGAGCAGGCAAGACGGATGATTGCGGAGGGTTTCTTGGCGCCGGTTCTGCAGCATATTGTTTCTGAAGACCTTCGAAAAAAAATGGAGGCTATTTTTGAGCTAAAGTGGGATGGCACGGATGCGGGGAAACTGGCGGAAGGTGCGGAGGAAATGGAAGCGGGTAATATCCATGAAGCGGGCAGCAGGGATATTTTTGAGGGGCATTATAAATATAGATAAGAAATTAACGCGGTTTTTAAATGATTGAAAATAAAATCAAATGGCTTTCGTGGTGGTAATATGTTCGATTCTGAAAATCTGAAGGAGGATTTCCCGACATTAAGGAGGAAAATTCGGGGGAAGCAGGTCGTGTATCTGGATTCGGCTGCTACTAGCCAGCGGCCAAAACAGGTAATTGATGCGATGCTCGATTATTTCAATAATTACAACGCAAGCGTGCACCGCGGAATCTATCAAATTTCCGAGGAAGCAACAGCGCATTATGAGGCTGCACGGGAAAGAATCGCAAAATTCATCAATGCAAAGCCGCAGGAGGTAATATTCGTGAGGAATGCCACCGAAGCGATCAATCTGGTCGCATACTCGTACGGGGATGCCCAGGTCGATTCCGGCGATTTTGTACTGCTTACACAGATGGAACACCATTCCAACCTGGTTCCATGGCAGCTGCTTGTGAAGAGGAGGAAGGCGGAATTGCTATATGCGATGGTCACGGACGAAGGGTTCCTGAAAATGGACGAATTCGATGCGCATCTGTTGAAGAAGCCCAAAATCGCGGCGTTCGCCCATGCATCCAACGTTTTAGGGACAATCAATCCGGTCAAGGAAATGGCCAAAAAAGCGCATGAAGCAGGCGCAGCAGTTTTGGTTGATGGCGCGCAGGCTGCTCCGCATATGAAAGTTGATGTGAAGGAGCTTGATTGCGATTTCTATGCGTTTTCAGGGCATAAGATGATGGGCCCAACTGGCGCAGGAGTTCTGTATGCGAAGGAGGGAATCCTAAATAAGATGGAGCCGTTCCTAGGCGGCGGAAGCATGATCAAGGAGGTTACGCTTCAGGGCGCAAAATGGGCGGAGATTCCGCAGAAATTCGAGGCCGGAACGCCGGATATTGCTAGTGCGATTGGGTTGGGGGCTGCTATTGATTATTTGCAGAGGCTGGGAATGGCGGATGTGAGGAGGCACGAAATTGAGCTTACAGCATATGCGCTTGAAAAAATGAAGCAGTTCAAGGACATGCGGATATTCGGGCCCCTTGATGCCGAGAAGAAGGGCGGAACGATCGCATTCAACATTAAAGGCGTGCATCCGCACGATGCTGCTGCTTTGCTCGACGAGCAGGGCATTTGCGTTCGCGCAGGGCATCATTGCGCGCACCCGCTGATGCAAAGGTATGATGTGCCTGCGACCCTGAGGGCGAGCTTCTATGTGTACAACAGCAAAGCGGATATCGACAGGTTCATCGAAGCCCTGAAGATGGCCGAAATGGTTTTGAAGAAGTGAGGATATGGCACGTAAAGAACAGGAGGTTTGGCTCGAGATCGGTACCGGTTTCGACCCCACTACAAGCCAGTGGAGCATTTTGGGAAGATTCTTGAAGAAAAGACGGCTAGATGACAGACTCGTCGTTTCAGATCTTCACTATGTTCCACCGGAAGCGCACGGTGCACCTCTTCAGGAAATACCCGAAGGCTTCGGACCGATTCTTACTGGGAAAGGAAGGCGTTCAGTAGTGGCATTCCATGAAACGGAACCAAATTCTTGGACGGACGAATATGGGCCAACAGTTCCTAGATCGTTGGCAAACGGCAGAATTATTGCTATGTCAATGGATGCGAAACAGCTTCAGATAAAAGATGCAACAATAGACCGGCCCTATGCCCTTAACGTCCATAATGTTTATGATAGCGGCTTCGGCACAGGTGGCAAGGAGTACGCACCGGAACGGGACAACGGCGGCCGGCTTTACATGATGAGGGATGTTTCTGAAAGGAGAGCAGAGCAAAATCGTAAAGTTTCAGTGGGCGAAATTTCCAGGGTGCTTAAGCCGGGAGGAGTCGCATACATCGGGGGCTGGCGTTCAGGGCTCACGCCCGAAATATTCGACCACCTGAAGACTCTTTTCGGGAAAAACGGAATGCGAGTGAAAATGGTCCGGAGGGAACTGTCCCGGCAAGAAGACACTGATGGTTATCAGGCAGTCAATGTCGGAATAATTAACAGAACGAAAGTAATTTTGCACGGATCGGATGTGTGGAGAGGGCTCAGGGCATCGGGGTATAAAAAAAATATTGCGGGCAGATGGAGGAGTTGGAGTGCGGAAAAGCGCGTCGCGCGGGAATATTTAAAAGGATTGGATAATAAAGGGCGCAAGGGAAAAACATATTGGGGCTATTTCCTTATTGCGCATAAACCGAGGGGCAAATAATTATGGACCTATACCGCGAGAACGTCCTCGACCACTACAGGAACCCCCGGAATTACGGGAACATGGAGAAGCCCACTGTGAAGCTCAAGGATTCGAACCCCTACTGCGGGGACGAGCTGGAGTTCTTCTTGAAAATCGAGGAGGGGATAATCGTGGATGTGAAGTTCCGCGGGACCGGCTG
>JAZDKC010000051.1:0-2670 GCA_043803465.1 Microcaldota archaeon | reverse complement strand
ATTGGCAAAAACAACCTTGATTTCGCTTTTTTCAGGCAAATTGACCATCTTTTTTTCTGTTCATATGAGTGTGAACCGATTATTTTAATAGAATTGCCTTCAAGCGGGCAAGGAAAGCCGGAGGCTCAGCTCCGTGATGCTGTTTGAATTCCTTTGCCAGCCGCTGGAATTCGAATCTATTCCAAAAATCAAGCCCTTGGGGCATTTCAAATGGCAGGGATGCGATGGCTCTTGAGTACGTGTGGATAAAGCCCTTATATTGGGGAGGCAGGTTTTCCCATTGGTCTTTTTCTGATTCGGTTCCAAAACGCATGTGCTGGACCCTATAGCTTCTTTCATGCTTCAGTTGGAATCCGGGCAGGGACCACCTTCGGAAGTAATCGCTAACATGAATCGCAATCAATTTTCCCGGAGCGGCCAGGGGCATCATCAAACGGCTGCCATTGGCAGCTACATCCAATTCCAAATGAATATCCGCATGTGAGGGGGAAAAAGGGGGGATAGACGCATTAAATCCCGTAATTATGCGGGAACCTCGCGGTATTGCCATGAATTTCAATGATTTCGGGAGTTTTTTCAATATTTCTTCTTCGCTTATTTTTTCCTCCATGCCTTCCGCCTTTTATTATTACCTCAGTTTCCATTTCCTTTGCAATGCCGTCCTTGCGGCTATTAGCTCCAGATGGTAATTGTGCAGGGCCTTGTCGCCATTGGTCACGGACCACTCGGGCCTTTTCTGCCCAGATTTGATTGCGGAAATTTCGAGGTCCAATGCGCTTAGCACCTGCCTTCGGTTACTCATTTCCCGGAGTTCCAATCCGAGCCGGTTTTGAAATGCCTCCGAGACCACGTCGTGATGCTCTCCAAAATCCGGACTCAATTTTTTGTAAACAAGGCTTTCCTTCATCATGAACGACCTCTAAAAACAGCCTATATTTCCACGGACTAGCCGGCATCGCGCATGGATTCGAGTTTGCGCCTAATTTTGATGATTTGGAGCTCTCCAGACTGCAAGTCCCGGATCGTCTCATCAAGCTTACCGGGTTCAAGCAAATTCCCGGTTTGTTCTGCCTCCCGGAATTTCGTCCTCGTTAAACGATTGCCCTGTTGGTATAACTTCATTGCCTCAATCATTTTGTGGATGCTGGTTTCCCTTTCGAGCAAATCAGTTGGCAGATCCATATTATTCGACTGAATTGCCATCATCTTCCAATGGTGGACCCTCAGGAGGTTGAGCTGTTCGGGCGTAAGCTCTTTTTTGAGCCTTTCAAAAAGGGGATTTTCAGCCATTTTTATCAACTAATTCAACGCCTAATTCCAGTAAAGCCGGCCTAATCCTTTGCCTCCCGCAGAATTGGCTTCCCCCAGAGCTCAAGTATTTTCTTCTGGATCGCCTCGAATTGGGGATGCAACCATGCCTTGCAGTTGACTGTTTTCGATATGCTCGGGGTTTGGACCGTTATTGAATAGTGGGGCCATTCGTCAATCGAGGCTGAATAATTGTCATCCAGGGAAAAAAAGCCGTTTTGCTCCACGAGATTGCAGAGCGCATCAAATTGCTCCTGCGTTATTTCAGCCATGCCTGAATCGATCTGCGGATTTTCCTCCTCCAAAGTCCTGCCGGTATACGTGATTTGGAGGGAATCGCTTACCTTAATGCCGCTGGTCGAGTGGGACCAGTTCTCATAATATGCTATTGTGCGTATTTTTTCAGCCATTTTCAATCCCATTTTTTGCAGGGAATACCCGTGCGACCAATAATATAAATGCGAGTGAATTTTTAAGAATGCCTTACCGGCTCATTTCACATGAAAGCCGTGCCTCTTTCCGCCTATTTGCAGGAAGCGCTTCACAATTGCGATTTTTTCGGGGGGTATGAAGTAAAACGGGATTTTCCCCGACTGCTTCCTGATTGCCTTGAACCTGACGAATTTGCCCCCATTGATCGCGGCAGGCATGAGCAACCCCCTTGAAACAAGCGGCTTGAGAATTCCGGGCAAAATCTGCGGGCCAAGAAGCCGGATTTGCTCGTCCTGTATTTCCATATAATTGAACCGCGATGCCCTAGGCGGAATGGCCCCTCGGCGTTCGTGGAAAATATCAACGCTAAATGCGTCCCTTATTGCCCTTATGGGAAAAGTAAGCGCCCTTTTGAGGTGTCCTGAAGCCGGCGGTTTGGGAATTTCCTCTTGATTAGCTTGGGGGAAACGGCGCTCCAAGCTGCTTATAGCCCGGCTTTCCGAGGGGAGGATATCGGAATACGTGTTCTTGGTCGGGCCTCCAAGGGAGCGCAAGTGGTTGAAAGTTCGGAGGAAAATGTCGCCAACAGCGGCGGGCTGCTGGATTTGCTGAGATTCGTAAATGTAATGCAATGAAACGATGCTTGAGGGAGGGATTTTTCCATCATTGGCGCTTTTTTCCAGTGAGGAAAGCTCATCCATGGCGCGGGTATGCCTGAGCTTGCGGTTTACGGACTGGCCCAACGGAGAGATCCGCGTATTTTCTTGCGTTTCGGGTTCAGATGGCAACTGGGGTTCGCCTTTTTTCCTATATTGGAAGGCAGGCTTTATAATACTGGCTCAAGCGAAGGGGTTGCATCAGATTTTTTTCCGCATTTCAAGGCTCTGGAGGTAGGTTTTGAGGCGCAGTATGCCATTTGCCTTTTCCAAG
>JAZDKC010000050.1:0-7803 GCA_043803465.1 Microcaldota archaeon | reverse complement strand
TATCTAAAAAAACAGGTAGAACAATATGAGAAATCTGCTCGTCTTCGGCGTGTTTGCAATTGCATTGTTTTTGTCGGGATGCACGGAACAGGGGGTTCGCTGCGCCGATGGCACCATTGTCGCGGATTCGAGGCTTTGCCCTTCGCCCGCAATTTCGCCTACTCCCGCTGCAACCGCCACTGCTACGGCAACGCCGCCGGATGACATCCCCCCGCTTCCGACTGAGCAGGCGGAATGCGCGAAGGATTCCGATTGCCATGTAGGAGGCTGCAGCGGCACAGTTTGCAGCAGCGATGCAAATGCCATTACAACCTGCGAATGGAAGGAGGAATACGCATGCTACAAGCAGATAAGCTGCGGATGCAATCTCGGCCAATGCGGATGGGAAAAGACCCCGCTATTCGAGCAATGCATGCAGAATGCAAGAATGGTTCCAACGGACACCGGCGACGATGAACTGCCCCCGCTGCCCCAATAACTTAATGGCCGGTGGCTTGGCCAAAGCGCGCCCATGCCGATACGCGGCCCAAAACAGATCATTTGTCGGATAGCAATAGCTTGATTTGCCCAATGGTTTCCTTCTCAATCGCGCCGATCGCGTCCCTGCTCCCCCTAATGCTGGCTGCAGCAGAATGACCGCCGCCCTCGTAAACCTCATTCCCGAAGATGCGCTTGAGTTCTTGGATTATCGCATTCGCATCGAAACCCATTTTAAGCACTTTCGCATTCGCGCGGAACGAGATGCCATCATCCAGGATGCCAAGGCACACAAGCGGCTTGTTCAGCTCGCGTTCCTTCCTCGCAATTATTTCGTTCATTATCTTGCCCCTGTTGGGGAATTCGCCCTTTGCAAGGAACTTGCCCACTTTTGCCACCACAACCGCATATTTCCCAAAATCCCGGACTTCGGTGTAATGCTCGGATTTCTTCATCGCAGCCTCGATTTTTTCAGTTGCCTGCGAAAACGCATCGTCCATTGCAGCCTCATCCTCGATGATTACCTCGTAAAAATTCAGCCCGCACTCCTCAATGGAGGCAAGGTAATCGATCGCAAGCGGCTGCTTGTACTCCTTGTTCTGCAGCCTGAATTCGCTCTTATCGGACTGCAATGAAAAGTAAGCGAGCTGCTTTTCGACGCTGCCCGGATTGATCGCTTTTGCCAATTCATAGCAAAGCAAGCCTGCGGTGTGCGATGAATTGCCTCCGGCAATGAAGGGGGAGATGAAGAATTTCGCAAGCCTTTGCGCCTTCCTATCGAATGGATGGTGGTCGATCAGTATCAGCTCGACCCCTGCGGATTTGAGTATTTCCAGCCCCGCAATGCTCTCGGAATTGGCGCCATGGTCGAGAATCAGCATCACCGTATCCTTGGAATCATTGAGCTTGTTCAGGTCGTTGTATGCATCGTTGATGGTAATCACAGCGGAGGGGGAGGGAATGGAGGTGATTGCCACATTCCCCTCGGCCTCGCCAGGGAGGGAGTTGAGCGCCTTGAATACGCATACTCCCGCGCAAATGCCGTCACAATCATGGTGGTACCTTATTGCAAAGTATTTTCCCTCAACAAGGCGCGCCTTCAGATGGCTTGCCACCCCCATAAGCATTGGCTGCAACGCCTGCATGCATTTATCGTCAACGAGCAAATCCGGCACCGAACGACACCTTTTTAATCCTTAAATCAGACAATAGAAGAGCTAATTATTAGCAAGCTATACCTTTATACTTATTTCGAGGTGTTCGGGGATGAAGGCAACAATAAGCAATTACAGGAAAAGCAGGCATACGCAGAAAACTACGCATGCCATCATTATTCTGGAGGGCGTGAAGAACCGCAAGGCAGCTGAAGCGCTCAAAGGCAGGGAAGTCGTCTACACCACCGAAGGCAAGAAGAAGATCAAGGGCAAGATTTCCGCTGCGCACGGAAACAAGGGCGCGGTTCGGGCCATATTCGAAAGGGGAATCCCGGGGCAGGCGATCGGGAGCAAGGTCGAAGTGATTTAGGCCTTGGCCGAACACGGGTGCTCGAAGCATCGCGCCTTGGAAAAACCCACTCTCAAGTGTTGCTAAATAGCTACAGATCGGTAGCTGATTGGTAACACATTTCCTTCCCCCTAGTTGGATTGCATGTAACATACGGTCCTCCGCACTTATTTGAAATACGACTTCTGTATGTATTCGCGCACCATCCTATGGCTATTGAAAAAGGATGCGTTGACGGAAATGGCATGCTTCATTATCTCTATCCACCCTGTTTTGTTTTCGTAGTAAGTCGGCAAAATCACATGCTCCAGCTTTGAATACAAATCATGCAGATCCTGCTCCGGCCTGGATTCGGGGGAATCTTCGGGCCGCGGGCCTATGCTCCATCCCGTTATGTTTTCTATATGCCCCTCAAGCCACCATCCGTCAAGAATTGAAAAATGCGGCACTCCATTATGCGCCGCCTTCATGCCGGAGGTTCCGCTTGCTTCCAACGGCCTCATCGGCGTGTTGAGCCATAAATCCGCGCCTGCGGTCATCAGTTTGGCCACATCAACGTCATATTCTTCGAGATAACAACAGGGTATTATTCCGCTAATTCCTTCCATTTTCTCAATTACTTTTTTCATTATTTGTTTTCCTTCCTCATCCCGGGGGTGCGCTTTGCCCCCATAAACAATCTGCAGGCCGTATCTCGATGCAATCTTTTTCAGCTTCCCAATATCTGCGAAAAGCAAATCCGCCCGTTTATACGCAGTTGCCCTCCTTGCGAAACCTATGGTAAAAACACCCGGATCGAACATGATTTTGCTAGTCTCATTGATATAATCCAGCAGTGCTTTCTTCGCGGCCATATGGGCACTCCACACCTCATCGTTTGGAGCGTTGAGCATGTACCTTAGCGAAGAAGGTTCATCCTGCCATCCGGGCACATACTTGTTAAACAGCTTGCCAAAGGGTTTTGAAGTCCAATAGGCGCTATGAACGCCGTTAGTAATGGACTCTATCTGATAGCCCGGGAACATCCCCTTGCTCACTTCGGTGTGTTTTTTAGCAACGCCATTTATTTTACCGCTAAACTCGAGGCCAAGGTAGGTCATATTCAATCTGTCCTCAAAATAAATTTCCCGCTTCAACTTCTCATCAAGCAATTTGCCAAGCGTTGTCTCCGCCAGTTCTTTAGGGAATTTATCGTGCCCGGCTGGAACAGGGGTATGGGTTGTGAAAACGCACCTTTTTCTTACATCATCGATGGGATTTTTAGCGCTTGATCTGCGATATAGCTCAAGGACGAGCAAAGTCGAATGCCCCTCATTCATGTGGTATTTTTCGGGTTCCATGCCCATTTTCTCAAGCATCCGAACTCCGCCAACTCCCAGGACTATTTCCTGTGATAGCCTATCAAAATTGTTTCCCGCATATAGGCGATGCGTTATTTCCCTTTGCTGCCTATTGTTTCCACCAATGTCCGTATCCAAGAAAAGCAACGGAATCCTGCTTTCCTTCCCATCCAATAAATAACGCCATGCGCCAACTCTTACTTTTTTACCTTCGATCTCCACATCGATCCTATCTGGAAGCAATTCCATATGCTCATCGGGTTTCCAATCTGCCGGCTCCTCAAGTTGGTGGCCTTTTTGGATTTTTTGCTTGAAATAGCCCTTTTTGTAAAGCAAACTGACCCCTACCGCGGGCACCCCCAGATCGGCAAAACTCCTCAGCATATCGCCAGCTAGCACTCCCAGCCCTCCCGAATAGGTAGGTATCTTGGCTTCTAAGCAGATTTCCATTGAAAAATAGGCGATTTTCATTTGCTTGCTGCTTTTTGCATACACTTGTTTTCATCCCTGCCCACCTTAGTTGGTTTTCTGATATAAAACTATCCTTAGAGGCGACGGGCGCCGCTGAGCCCCATGAAATCGATAGGCTGATGCTGAGGAGGAATCCAAACCCTGCCCTGCTTTACCCAAAAGCAAATTGGTTTTGGCATGCTGAAGCCCGGAATGAGTTCCGGGCTAATAAAGAAAACCTTCCCGCTTATTCGAAACTCAGAAAGTAATTTTCCTCCTCCTCTTCAATTCCTCAAGCACTTTCTGCAAATCAATCCTTCCTATTCAATAGCCCAACCAACGTAAGGAACAGCAGATCCGAGGCCTCCCAAATAACTTCCTTATACTTTCTCTTCCAATAGCCATTTCCAGGCAGGAATGAACTTGACTTCTCCTTTCAATCCAAACCATTCGGTAGTTTCCCTGCCTTCATAACCTTCCGTAATTACAATTAGTTCCTTGCACTTCAGCTCTTTTGATGCCTTAAGTAATGCCCTCACTTCCCTCTCCTTCGTCTTTTTGTTGGAAACATCAAAACATACCTGGATTAACCGCTCGATCTTGGTTCCTTTCTTTACCAGAAAATCCACTTCCTCCTGCTGTGCGTTTTTCCAATAGAAAACTTCGCCCTTCCCTTCCATTCCTTGTCTTGCCAATTCGACCGCAACTACGTTTTCAAGCAGCCTGCCAAAATCCGGGCTCGATTTCAATGCCTTCGCAGAAATGAAACCGTTATCAATGCAGTAAATTTTCTTGTTTGATGACAAAGTCTCCTTTGCTTTCGGGGAATACTTCCTTATTGTGAGCAATAGGAACGCTCCTTCCAGGTATCCCAAGTATTTCTGTGCTGTAAGCGTGCTTCCAAGCCCTGCAGCTTCCGCAAGTGATCCGTATGAAAATTCCCTTGCGACATTTGAAATAAGGTATATTGCCGTGTTTTCGACTTTTATCGGATTTCTTATTTTGAATCGTTTGACAATATCCTTGTAAATTATGGCATCAAATAACGTCAGCAAATAATCCGACCTGTTCACATTTTTTACATATGGTTCGGGATAGCCGCCATTTTCCATATACTTTCCAAACATCCCCGATAATTCCGCACTTGTCAAATCTCTTTTCTCCAATTCATTTATTTCCTTAAAGGAGAATGGGAAAAGCAAAATCTGCAAATGCCTTCCCGTAAGGTGGGATGCAAGCTCCATACTCAAGAGGTTTGAATTGCTTCCCGTAATCACGAGATTTATCCTTTGCCTTTGAAGCCTGTTTGCCAACAGCTCCCATTTATCAACGTTTTGTATTTCATCCAAAAGCAGGGTTTTTGGGTTGCCGTATGTGGAGTTCACCGCCTCCATAATCTCATCAAAATCCTTGATTTGCGCCAGCCGTTCATCGTCAAAGTTAACATACCCGAAATTGCCGGCCTTTCTCAAAGCATGCATGGCAAAGAACGATTTTCCGGACCTACGGGGGCCTATTATTACCTTGATCAAATCAGCCTCCAAACCCTTTAGTTTAGAACTCCTTTCAACGTATTTTTCCTGCCATTTGCTCTCCAATTCCCGTTTTTGGGTTATAATTGCGTCCTTTGCACTAGTTGCCATAATCTCACCTTGTCGCCTGAATGTATATTATACTGAACAAAAGTATATAAATTTATTCATTAGACTATGCCTATATGGGTAAAAAGGTTAAAAATCACGTATTTATGGGGCACGAGTATATTCATTAACTGAATAATTCAGTAAGTGAATGCCTTAGCATTGGTTACCGCACTTGTAAAGTATCATTTTTAGTAAAGTTTGACTTTAACTTTGCGTGTTTTTACACTAACGATGATTATACTTTAGGGGGCAAATAAGCCTATTTTTACCCCTTTATGAAGGGGCAAAGATGGTTCACGCCTTGGCCGAGCAGGGGAGCTTGAACCGGGGTGCCTTGGAAAAGTTGACTCTTAAGTGTTGCCGAATAGCTACTGATTTGTAGCTGATTGGCAACATAAATAAATTTCCTGTCGGATTTTATGCCTATTCATGCTGCAATTTTTGCGGAAAGATTATTCTCATTAACTGATTTTTGGTAAAAATAAGCAATAATGCCAATTGTCGCAACTCCGGATGCCCACTCGGGAATGTGGAAGCTAAAGCTGTTTAGTATCATTATTGTCCCAAGCACGAAAACCGAATACATCGCTCCGTTTTTCAAGTATTTCAATTTCGATACCCGCTCTATGTTTCCAATGGTAAGCTGCCTAACAGCGATTGCGCCAACACCGCTTCCAATGATAATTAATGGTATATTGAATGTAAAAGCGAATGCTCCAAGCACCGCATCAATCGAAAAAGCCGCATCAATAACTTCCAAGTAGAAAATTTTGCTCCAATCCGACATTACCTTCCCTTCCAATAGTTCCTTTTCCCTCTCCTCGGCATTTTTTTTGAAACCATGTGAAAGGAAGAATAAGGTGGAGCCCATTGCCGCGCCAAATGCCATCAGCGGATCTTTATTTATGGCAAACCAGGTTATTGCAGCCATGAAAAAAGAGGCAATTGTGTAGAACCAAACGCCATTTTTGAAAATCAATTTTTCCCCAATTAGGCCATAGTGTTTGGGTTCCAAAAAAAGCCAATTTAGGAAAAGAAGAATCATGAATACTCCGGCGACAATCAGTAGTACCGGCTTTGCAGCTTCCAGCTGATCAATAACTGCTTGATCCCCGCTAAATGATGCGCTAAATGCGCCAATTGGGCCAAGCGCAGGATTTGAAAGAAATACAATAAACCAGGGAAGAAGGCCCCTGACAAGAAATACCGCAATTAAAATTCCCCAAACCAAAAACCAGCGTTTTGCCCTCTCCGACATGGTTTTGAGTACATGGGCGTTGATGATCGCATTATCGATCCCTAGGATTACTTCAAATAGGATCAGTCCAATTAAGGTGAAAATAATCGGTAGTAAATCGATCATATTGAACGATAAACTTTAGTTGATGCTCGTTTTTAAACTTGGGTTGAAGTCCAAGGGTTATTATAATATCCTTCTTTTTATTTCATTAATACATTTGTTGAGGTGGTGGAAAATGAATAATCTTCCAATAAAAATTTTAGCGGGTCTTGCGTTTATTGCCATGGTTATTGTGAATATTCTTGCCAATGCTTTGCCGATCAATAACCGTTCAACAGGCGCCATATCGGATGCATACCCCAATCTTTTCGCTCCTGCGGGGCTGACCTTTTCCATTTGGGGCCTAATTTACCTTCTGCTAGCCGGATATGTGCTCTATCAATTAGCGTTTCTATCAAAGAAAGCCGACCAAAAGAAAGAAGCGCTCATTCAGAAACTCAATATTCTTTTTATCGCTACATCAATTGCCAATATCTCATGGATATTTGCCTGGCATTACGATTTCATTAATATTTCCATTCTCATCATGGCCGCGCTTCTAATTCTTCTTATCAAGATTGCCGATATTCTATGCGTTGAAAAATTCACATCGCAAGAAAAACTTTTTATCAAAACCCCTTTTAGCGTATACTTTGGCTGGATTACAGTTGCTGCAATTGCCAACATTACGGTATACTTGGTAAGTATCCGCTGGGATGGATTTGGCATTGCCGACTTCATCTGGACTAGCATTATTTTGCTTATAGGTGCGTTCATAGGAATCCTTCGTATCCGCAAAGATAAGACTATTGCTTACGGATTAGTTCTAATCTGGGCATATTTAGGGATATTGCTAAAGCATACCTCCGCCGGTGGTTTTGATGGTAAATACCCAACCATCATTGGCACGGTAATTGTTTGCTTGGTTTTATTTGGATTTTTTGTAGTCCGGCTTTCTTTTAATGGACATTTTACCGATAAACAAAGAAGTTAAGGAAGCTGATTCAGATTTTCCTGCTATCATACGCCCAATGCAGCAGAGCCTGTCGCTGCCTTGGCCTGCAATCACATGCGCCTTTGGGGCAGTTTTTTTCAATTTGGGCAATATGCC